>JBPCTP010000569.1:0-7068 GCA_051011615.1 Microthrixaceae bacterium
GTCCGAGGCCTCGAACAGCTCCACGTTGTCGCCGAGCCCGGTTGCTTCCCATGCTGCGGCGAGCCCTGCGATCCCCCCGCCCACGACAACGGTCCGGCGGGGTGAGTGGGCTCCGGGCTGAGCGCTGGTGGGGGTGGGCTGTGACGTCTCGTGCACCGGGCCGCCATTGCTCACGCTGGTCCTGCTCCCCGCACCCGCCTCGCCAGTGCAGCCATCACGGCGGGATCGTCGTTCGGCACATCGGTCCTCGCGAAGGCCAGTCCGACCGCCTCGGCAGCTGCGCGCGCCTCGATGTCGAGGTCATAGAGCACCTCGAGGTGGTCGGACGTGAAGCCCTGGGGCACCACGAGGAGACCATCGCTGCGACCCGTGTCGGCCAGGTCCGAAATGATCTCGAGGATGTCCGGCCCGCGCCACGGTTCGGGTGTGCGTCCCGCCGACTGCCAACCGAGTCCCCAACCCGCCCATTGCGGCACCCCGACGCGGCGAGCGGTCTCGGCGGCCGATTCGTGCAGCTGGTCGGGGTAGGGGTCGTCCACCAGAACGCGCTCGGGTAGTGAGTGAGCCGTGAACAGGACCTGTGTGTTGTCGGGCATCGGTTCCAGCGCCCGGCGCAACGCAGCCGCCTGGAAGTCCAGGTACTCGTCTTCGGTGTGCCATGAATCGATACCGGCATACGGGATCGTTGCTGCTGACGCGGCGGCCTCGGCGCGTGAGTTGTACTGGCCCACGCTGAACGCCGAGTAGTGCGGAGCCAGCACCAGGCCCACGATGCTCTCCACGCCCGCTTCGGCCAGCTCGGCAACGCCGTCCTCGATGAACGGTGCGGCGTGCTTCTGGCCCAGCCGAACCTCCCACTGGCCGGGATCGACCTCCTCGAGTGCGGCGGCGACCGCGCCGAGTTGCGCACGGGTTCTCTGGGCGAGCGGTGAGATGCCTCCGATCGCTTCGTAGCGTCCGATGAGCTCCGCAAGCTGCTCCGGCTCGGGTGGGCGGCCGCGGCGGATGTGTGTGTAGTACTCCTCGATGTGCTCCGGGGCCGACGGCGTGCCGTAAGCCATCACGACGAGTCCCTGGGTCATGGGCATGCCCTCATTTCGCGGCAGTGGTCGTGTGCACGTGCTCGACGACCCTCTCCAGTACCTCGGGGTCGGTCTCCGGCAGCACGCCGTGGCCGAGGTTGAACACGTGGCCTCCATCATCTGAGCGGCCTCGTGCGAGCACGTCGTCGACCGCTGGCTGCGTGGCTTCCCAACCGGCTACCACGAGCGCCGGATCGAGGTTGCCCTGGAGCGCCGTACCCGCAGGTACGCGGCGGCGGGCCCGCGCGAGTGGTGTGCGCCAGTCTACTCCCACTATCTCGGCGCCGGCGGCTGCCATCTTGTCGAGCAGTTCAGCGGTGTTCACCCCGAAGTGGATCCGGGGCACCCCGAGGTCGGCGACCTCGGCGAGCACCTTCGACGAGGAGGGAAGCACGTACCGCTCGTAGTCGGCGGGCGAGAGCGCGCCCACCCACGAGTCGAACAACTGGAGCGCAGACGCCCCCGCATCCACCTGCGACCGAAGCGATGCAACGGCGAGGTCTGCGAGACGGTCCATGAGCGAGTACCACAGTGGCTCGTCGGTGTGCATGAGCGCCTTCGTGCGCGTCCATGTGCGTGTTGGTCGCCCCTCGAGCAGGTAGCTGGCGACTGTGAACGGCGCTCCGGCGAATGCGATGAGCGGCACGGGCAGGTCACGCACGAGGTTCGCCACCGTCTCCAGCACATACGGAGTGTCGGCGTCCGGGTCGAGCGGCCGCAATCGTTCCAGGTCGGCCGCGCTCTCGAACGGACGCTCAACGACCGGCCCGACGCCGGGCTCGATGTCGACACCGAAGCCGATGGCGTGCACCGGGGTCATGATGTCGGAGTAGAGGATCGCAGCGTCCACTCCGTAGCGCCGGACCGGCTGGAGCGTTATCTCGGTGGCGCGGTCCGGGTCAGCAATGGCGTTGAGGATGCTGCCCTCGCCGCGGACCTCGCGGTACTCGGGCAGTGAACGGCCGGCCTGGCGCATGAACCAGACCGGCGTGTGTGGCACCGGCTGGCTTCGCGCTGCTCGGATGAATGCTGAGTCGCTGTGGTCGGGAGTGCTGTGGTCGGGAGTGCTGTGGTCGGTCACTGACATCGGCGCCAAGTCTCGCGCCCGCGTGCCGCCGACACCTACGCGGGCTGCGGTGTCGCAGCTGCCGGTAGCGTTCTGGCGTGCGCAGGATGATCGACGATGACCAGGTGCCAGTGCCCGAGGGCCGCGAGGACGACGAGATGCCCTCCAACTGGGCGGTCACGATCGTGGACGACTACGACGACGCCGAGCCCCGTGTGGCACTCGTGGTGGAGGAGGTCGGCGCCGCAGGCACCGGGTTCACGCTGCACCTCGACGCCGCGCGTGCCCGACGCCTCAGGTTGGCCCTGGCAAACGCTCTCGGTGAGCTGGGTGAGGAGCCGGGCCGGTAGGAGCCTGCGTTCGGCTACATGGGGTTCCAGTCGGGGTCGGTCTTGTTCAGTGCCGCAGTCACACCGGGCACGAGGTTCTCTGTGAACATGCCGAGCACCTGCGTGCGGTTCTCCACCTCCATGGCGTGACGTAGCGATGGCGAATCCATGCCGAGCCACAGTCCCTTCTTGGACATCCAAACCCCGTACTCGCTGTTGCGGGTGACCAGCCCGGCGAGTTCCAGTGCGGCGTCCATCAACTCGGATTCCGCAACGAGCCGGTTCAACATCCCCCAGGATTCCGCCTCGGCTCCCGTGAAGATCCGGCCGGACAGCATCAGTTCCGCGGCGCGGGTTGGTCCGAGAACCCGTGGCAGCAGCCAACTCACGCCGACGTCCGCGGCGGAGAGCCCGAGATTGTGGAACACGGCGCCGAAGCGGGTGTCAGCAGTGGCGACCCTCATGTCGGCTGCGAGTGCGAGCGCCAGCCCGCCTCCCACCGAGGCGCCGTGTGCCGCGGTGATGACCGGCTTCTGGCATTCGTGTACTGCGAGGATCATGTTCGCCAGGTGTTCCTGGCCGCGGTAGGTGGCTCCGACCCGGCCCCGGCCCTCGCTGTCGGGTGGAGGTGACCCGTCGCCCTTCACATCAGCACCGGCGCAGAAGCCCTTGCCCGCACCATTGAGCAGCACGACCCTGACCTCGCGCTCCGCGTCCATCTCGGCGAACGCCTCGGTGATCGCGGTGGTCATGTCCATCGACAACGCGTTCAGCCGATCGGGCCGGTTGAGGGTCACCACGCCGACCGCGTCGTCGCGGACTTCGGTGAGAACCAGTGTCTCGTTGTCGGTCATCTGTTGCTCGCTCCTAGTGGACGGTCATCCCGCCATCGACGATGAGTGTGTGGCCGGTCATGAAGCTGGACGCACTGCTGGCCAGGAACGCAGCGGCGGGCACCATCTCCTCGGGCTCTGCCATGCGCCTGATCATCTGGGCATTGACGGCGGCGTCCTGGAATTCCTCGGGAGTGTTGAAGACCATGTCGGTGCCGACTGTGCCCGGAGCGAGAGCGTTGGCCCTGATGCCGTCGGACGCCAGTTCTGCAGCCATGGACCGCGTCATGGTCGTCATCGCCGACTTGGCCGCCGCGTAGAGCGACACGTAGCCACCGTGGGTGTAAACCCCGGCGGTGGTGACGTTCACGACGGCACCGTGCTCGGACTGCTTCAGGTGCGGCAACGCTTCCTGGACCAGCCAGACCGGCCCCCGGAAGTTGGTTTCCCAGGACTTCGCCATCGCCTCGGGTGTCATGGCCCCGACTGGCTGGGCGAGCGGGTTGGCCGCGTTGTTCACCACGATGTCGACGCCACCGAACTCGTCGACGGTTCTGCTGACAAGCGCACTGATCTGGTCGGTATCGCCCATGTGAGTGGCGATGGCGAGTGCATCTCCTCCGCCATCGCGGATTTCCGCCGCAGCGGTCTCGCATGCCTCGGCCTTGCGGCTGGCCACGACGACCCGGGCGCCCAGGGCAGCGAAACCGCCGGCCAACGCCCGTCCTATCCCACGGCTGCCGCCCGTGATGATCGCTATCCGGCCGCTCAGATCGAACGATCCGAGTATCTGGTCACGAATGTCATGCATCGATTGGTTCTCCACGGCGCCGCACCATAGGCGGCTGCCGTCACGCGTGTCTCGTGCCGCCTTCCACCTGGACTCCGGCTGCGTCGTGGGGCCTTCCGCCTAGGCTCCGGCGGTGCCCCTGGACTTCGATGACCCGGCCGACAACGTCTACGCGTTCGCAAAGATGTGGGCGGCGGTGGGGGACGAACCGGCCTACGGGTGTTTCCACGGCACGATGTTCGCGTCGATCGGCGACCGGAAGCTCCAGCCGTTGTTCGGCTACGCCGGCACCGGAGTGATGCAGGCGAAAATCCTGCCCAATGGACATGCGCGCCTGCGAGGCAAGGAGACCGGCTACTTCACAGATCTGCAAACCGGCGTGCCGATGTCGCACTGGGACAACCCGTTCACCGGCGAAACGGTAGAGGTGTACGACTTCTGCAACGATCGCGTGCGGGGCGAGCTCGGCCTCGAGATGCCTCGATTCGAACTCGGCGCCTCGGGCGACGACCCGACGGAAATGCACACGACTGCGGCCGGCGGCCCCGCGCAGTTCGTGCTGCCGTGGCAGGTCTACGGAGACCAGGTGTTGCTCGAATGGGACTACACCCACCGATACACCAACCCGGTGACCCCGGTGCTCTGGCCGATGGCATCGACCGGAGAGTTCATCAATCCCTCGGAGCACTTCTGCTTCGTCACGTCGCTCGCCGAACTGCAGGACCGCTCGGTCGATTCTGCCGGCTTCACCGCAGGCTTCTCGCGGCTGAGCCCGTGGTGGCCGTGGATGCGCATGGGTTCCAGCGGGGTCGACGGCGTGCTCTTCGGCCGGATGTTCTCCCGCAAGGTGGTTCGTGGGTTGGAGGACATTCCGGCTCCGGTGCTGGAGCACACCCAACATCACCACCCTGAGTTCCTCGAAGCTCCGACTGACTGGGATGATGGCTCGCCGATCAGCACGTGGGAGGCGTACGCCCGTGATGTTCCACCGGAGGTGGAGCTGTAGGGCAGGCGCGTCCCCAGCGGTTCACACCCAACCAGACCCAATCATTCTCAATGGAGCAAGACATGACCGAGGCCAAGACTGAGACCAAGACGGAACCTGTCGGCCTGCCCGACGGTGCCGTGCTGCCATCGACGGCCCTGGTGACCGGGGCCAACCGCGGTCTCGGAGCCGAAGTCGCGAGGCAGCTCGCTGCGCTCGGATCGACCGTCTTTCTCGGTTCTCGCGACCTGGCGAAGGGCGAGGAGGCGGCTGCGGAGATCGAAGGCGATGTGAGGGTCGTGGAGATCGACGTCACCGACGACGACTCGGTTGCCGATGCCGCGAAGTCGGTGGCGAGCGAGGTGGATCATCTCGACGTGCTCGTGAACAACGCCGGCGGGAACTTCGACTTCGCCCACGCCGTGCTCGGCAGCGATGTGTCGCTCGTTGGGGAGATCCTTGACTCCAACTGTCTGGGTGCGATGCGTTGTGTGAATTCGTTCCTGGAACTACTGAGCTCTTCGCCGGCGGCAAGGATCGTCAACGTGACCAGCGAGGCAGGTTCGCATGGCGGCGCGATGGGGCTCGCCACACAGAAGGACAACCTTGCCGGCTATGCGATCGGCAAGGCGGCCCAGAACGCCTACACCCGAAAGCTGGCCTCTGCGCTCGAGGACACTTCGATCCTGGTGAACGCGATCAGCCCCGGCTTCGTGGCCACACAACCGGGCACGGAGGCCATGGGCGGTCGGCCAGTGCCCGACGGTGCACGAAGCATCGTGTGGGGTGCGACCTTGCCGGTAGACGGTCCGAGTGGAGGCTTCTTCCGCGACGGTGAACCAGTCGAGTTCTGAGCCGGTCCGGGTCGAGGCCACCTGACATGGTCTCGCTCGAACTCGATTCAGCAGGGTTGGTCACCATTCCTGTGACACGCGAGATCAAGCCGGAATCACACTGTCCGTGGCAACGACGCGTCCGTCGACGCGTGAACCTCACTCACCGTGCCGATCCCGTATCAGGATCGTGGAGGGCGCAACTACGCTGCGTTGGCCGGTGAACCCACCACCTGGCTGCACACCTGAGGAGAACTCGTTGAGGCTGGTATTCGGATTCGACCACACGCACCCGAGGCCCCCGATGGAACTCAAGGGGCTGCTCGGCGGCAAGGGCGCGAACCTCGCCGAGATGTCATCGGTGTTGGGGCTGCCCGTGCCGCCCGGATTCACGATCACCACCAAGGCCTGCGCGGCGTACATGCTCGGCGGCTGGCCCGGTGACCTGACCGAGCAGGTCGACGGGCACGTCCGGCAGCTCGAGGAACAAATGGGCAAGACCCTCGGCGACCCGCAGGCACCGTTGCTGGTGTCGGTGCGTTCGGGTGCCCGCTTCTCGATGCCCGGGATGATGGACACGGTCCTCAACCTCGGACTGAACGACGAAACCGTCGAAGGGCTCGCCGTGCAGACCCAGGACCGTCGGTTCGCCTACGACAGTTTCAGGCGCTTCATCCAGATGTACGGCAAGATCGTCAGCGGCGTCGACGGAGCACACTTCGACGAGGTGTTCGATTCGGCCAAGGACAAGGCCGGCGTTACTGCCGATGCCGACCTCGACGCCGACGCGCTACTCGGTGTGATTCGTTCCTACGAGGAGTTGGTGCAGACCCAGACCGGCGCTCCGTTCCCCCACGATCCGCGGGAGCAGCTCCGAGGAGCCATCGAGGCCGTGTTCCGGTCATGGAACTCGCCCCGTGCCATCGCCTACCGCCGCCGCGAGCACATCGACGGCAACGAGGGCACGGCGGTGAACGTACAGGCCATGGTGTTCGGCAACCGCGACGACAACTCGGGTACCGGAGTCGGCTTCACCCGCGATCCGGCAACGGGGGCATCGGGCAGCTACGGCGACTTCCTCGTCAACGCGCAGGGCGAGGATGTCGTGGCAGGCATACGCAAGACGTTGCCGCTGATCTCCATGCAGGAG
>JBPCTP010000570.1:0-7938 GCA_051011615.1 Microthrixaceae bacterium
GTGTGGACCCCGTCTGGGCTGAAGTGGTTCCCTGCCGGGTCCGCACTCGGCGTACCGCTCGACCTGGGCGATCTCGCAAACACCGGCCTTCTCAGCGACGAGGGCATGGCCGGTGTCACCGCGGAAGCCGGCCGGGACGATCCGGCCCTCACCGAGGACGCGTCCGTGGGCGGCTTGCTGCGGCAGCGTTTCGGCGACGAGCTCGTGGACCGCGTCGTAGGGCCCCTCGTTGGTGGCATCAGCGCTGGCGACGTGGATCAGATGTCGATGCGGGCCTGCACGCCGCAGATCGCAGACGCAGCGGCTGTTGGGGGAAGCCTTACCGACGAACTGCGCCGCCGGGCCGCCCGCGCTGCCGACGGACCGGTGTTCCATGGGCTCGAGGGCGGGACTGCGACGCTCGTCGATGCACTGGTCGAACAGCTGACCTCGAGGCGTGCCGGACTCCATGTGGAGGCCGCTGCCCCAACGGCGGACCCCGACGAACTGGGCGCCGACCTCGTCGTTCTCGCCACTTCGGCGGCGACCACGGCGAGGCTCGTGGCGCCGATGTCACCCGGCGCCGCGGAGTTGCTGAGTGGGATCGAGACCGTGTCGGTGGTGCTCGTGACACTGGTCTTCGACGCAGCTGAACTCGACGCAGCGGGCATGTCGCCCCCGGAAGGGGCCAGCGGATACCTGGTGCCACGTCACGCCGGGCGCTTCGTCGCCGCAGTTTCCTGGGGTTCCACGAAGTGGAGCCACTGGAAAGACGGCAACCACGTCGTGCTACGCGCCTCCGCCGGCCACCGGGGCGACCAGAGGCACCTGGATATGACCGACGACGAGGTGGTCACCGCGATGCTCGGTGACATCGCCGAGACATCGGGTCTCGACGCCCGACCGCTGGCCACCCGGGTGTCTCGGTGGAGCGACGGCTTCCACCAGTACGACGTGGGCCACCTGGACCTGGTGGATGCCATCGAGGCACAGCTCGCGGCCGACACCGACGACAGGATCCGCATCGCCGGAGCCGCCTACCGCGGAGTGGGCATACCCGCGTGCATCCGCGGGGGCCGCCGGTCGGTCACCTGAGCGTCCGGCGGCCGGATCTACCTATGGTCGGCACAGGTGAGCCGGGGCAGCTCGTCAGTGGGCGCGCCCCCGGTCAGGCCGAGGAAGTAGGAACCGGGCCAGGGCGGCAACGCGGCCGCCGCGACGATCCCCGATCGCCCGGCCCTGACGTCGGGCACGAACAGCGCCCGGCTGAGGCAGATACAGCTCCCGGTTGCTGTCGCAATTTGCAGCCTTTACCTTAGGTGCATGGAGGTAAACAAAGGGGAAGGCCAGGCGCACCACGCAGAAGCGCTTGCTGGCGAACTGCATTCTGTCGTTGGCACGGTCAGGAGTCGCGAGGATCTGGAGCGACTGGACATGCCGGTTCTCGACGACCTCTGCGGGGAGATCGGTTCCAGCCGCGGCGAACTCATCGCCCGCGGAATCGACGGGGTTCAGGAGCAGGACTACAAGCTGTTCCTCGGGATCGTGCTGCCGATGCCATTCGATGGCGACGAGACCTGGGACGCTCTCGGGCGCAAGTACATCGTGGAAGACAGCGCCGGCCGAGGCGCCAGGGCAGGCCACGAGGCATTCGGAGTCACTACCTGGGACGCCCTCAACGTACCGCTCGGTGAGCTGGGCGGGGACTCCAGACGCGAAGTCGCGGAACAGAAGCTGGCCGACTCCATTCTGACGCTGGGACCCGACTCGTCCCGCAGGCGCTCTCGGATGGCGCTTGTGTGCACCGGCGTCGCCGCCGTGCTGGCGGCCGTCGTGGGAGTCACGGTCTGGTCTGCGGCATCGGGCGGCCCCGGGACCCGGGATGTTGCCGAGCGGGTGGCACAAGAAGTCGCCACCGAAACCACGGCCTCGTTGCCCGAATCGGACCTCCAGGGCATCCAGCCGGGAGTCGAGCCCACCGGGAGCGGCAGCGACCTCTCCGCAGACCTCGAGGCGACGCTCTCGGAGGAGGAGCTGCTCTTCCTGCACCTCAGGGATGTTCCGATCGGCCCGTCACCCACCTACGGACTCGCGTTCCCCGAGCTGCCGGCGCGGTTCCACTACCAGGCATTCAACCCCTCGCTGGAGACGAACCGCTGTCGTGGAATGATGACCCGGGAGCTCGAGGTGGTCGGGGTGTGGGAGCGCGGTGCCAGCTGGCCGGGCGGACGCCTTCAGGTGAGCGTGGGGCGACTGGCAGAGCCGTGGATGGCACGCGAGCTGGCTACCGCGCTCTCGCTCACGGTGGGCATCGACCCGCCGAGATGCCGGGGCATGGCCAGGTTCGGAGTGGAGGACTACGAGGAGTACGGGGTGACCAACCGCGACGTGCACGGTCTGTTGGGGCCCGGCAACGACTACAACCACTGGTCGCAGCCGGGTTCGCACATCGAAGGCAGGCCCTGGGCGAACAGCAACCGGGTCATCCTCCACCGCGGCCCGTTCATGGTCGATGTGGCCATGGTCACCGATGTCGAGATGACCACAGGTGACGCCAAGGTTCTCGGCGAAGTGGCGAGGCAGATCTCCGACCGCCTCTGACCGTCTGCATGGGCGCGGGTCGCCATTTTGGTCACTGTGAGTGGCGAAGATCGTCGAGTAGGCCAGCCTTGCGCGGCGGATCCCTTCAACTCACCCGTAGTGACGGGCGAACAGCAAATCCCACTGTGAGTGCGATTGGTCCCGATTGAATGCCTGAATGGGTCAAAACGGCAGATTCGGTCCAGGTTCGTGCGCGCGTTTGGTTGCCGACGACTGTGAGACGTGGGTTGATCGACATACGGCGTCGCCCCGCCGAATCCGCCCCGCCGGGGACCCTGGTGCCTTCGGCTGCGGGGTCGGTGGTCCCAGCTCCGACGTTGGCCCGCCGACCCCAAGGCGGAACCTCGTCGGGACCATGCCCCGTCGGAACCATCTAGATGGAGGACCGGACCCATGCTTCCGAACTCACGCCCTGTGAGATCCGCAGTGCCCCCCAAACGCCACCACCTGGTCGGTGTCGGACTGGGCATCCTCTGATGTCCCCGCACTTGGCGCTGTGGCTGTCCTCGTGGCTCCTGGTCTCGGTGTCGTGCGCCTTGTGGGCCTGTTCCCGGCTTCGCGCCCCGGCCCCCTCCGACCACGACTCCAGAACGGTTCGTGCGGATTCGGAGTTGCTCCAACCGCCCGTTCGATTGCGAGTTGCAGGACCAAGAGGGTGTGTGGCCCCACAGGCCGCATGTCCAAGGTCGACCCCGCATGCCCCTTCGAACAGCGTGTGCACACATGGGCCACGGCACCGGCGACACAGCACGCGCCCTCACCGCTCATGTGTTCTCAGCTCAACGGGGTCTCCCCCCTCGAACTGAGCCGAACCGACGGGTTGCTCAGGCCTCGTCCACGTTGATCGTGAACACCCCGCTGGGGTGCACGTCGCACTCACCGGTGAGGGTGCCCGGAGTTGTGAACTCCATGGCGACGGTGCGCTCCGCGGGCACCCAGAAGATACCCACCGCGGCGCCGCGCACGTCCTCATTGACGATCCGGATTGTCTCGCCGACCTCCACATCGAGCTCCGCGGGCACGATCTCGATCTCCTCGCCACCGTCAAGGCGGCGGCCGGTGCCGAACGGGATCACGTAGTCGTAGTCGTAGTCCTCTGCGCCGGAGTCCACCACCACCAGCTCGGGTGGGTCCTCGGCATTCAGGGAACCGTCGCCCGCGGACCCTCCGTCACCGGAAGCCACTGCCGCGCCATCGGACCCGCAAGCAGCGAGTAAGACGGCGAGGACTGCAACGAGCAGTGACAACAGGGGCCGCGATCGAGCGTTCATCAGGAGTCCCGAACCTCGGCGGTCACGGTCTCCTCATAGCCGTTCTCGAACGAGAGTGTCACGTCGACGGAGTCACCCGTTGCAAGATCGTTGGTGAGTTCCAGCAGCATGACGTGGAAGCCGCCCGGCTCGAGCGCAATGGTCTCACCGGCGGGGATCGCGATCGCGGAAACTTCCTGCATGCTCATCATGCCGTCCCTGTGGTCCTCATCGCTGTGATCGGTGTCATCTGACATCTCATCGGAGCCGTCGGTGCTCACATCGCCCTCTGAGCCATCGCCGGACATCTCGTCGCCGGACATGTCGTCGTCTGTGCCCGCGTCGTCGGCCATGCCGCTCGCACCCATCGTCTCGTGAATCTGGGCATCGGCGGCAACGTCCGATGACACCGAGACAGCAACGAGGTCGGCCTGCTCGGTGCCGCCTGTGATCTCCATGTATACCGCCGTGTTGCCACCAGCGGTGCCAGTGCGCGCCCAGGGCTCGCTGATGCTCACCTCTGTCTCGTTCTCCTGGCCGGAATCGGCGTCGCCGTCATCATCACTGCCACACCCAGCGAGGGTGCCGCCGGCCAGCAGGACTGCGCCGACTGCAGCGACGCCTCGGAGGGTTCGGCTTCGGTTCCTCATGATTTCTCCATTCTGTCGCCGCTGACCCGACACTGGGCCGCGGCCTGGGGGATCTCAGGCCTGCTCGGTTTCCGCCAGCAGTGACCGCAGGTCACGCGCAAGTGACTCATAGGAGGTACCGAAAGGCCACTGCATCACGATGGTGCCGGTGTCGTCCACGGCGTAGAGCTCACCGGTGTGCTTGACCTCGATGTCACCCTCGTCGTTGGTGGTGACTTCGTAGTTGGCACCGAATGCGTCGGCTGCGGCGCGGAGTCGGGTGTCGTCCTCGGTGCGCAGGGCGACGCCATCGTCCACGAAGTTGGCGATGTAGGCATCCAGCACTTCCGCCGTGTCACGAGCCGGGTCGATCGTGAGCATCGAAACGCCGACTCGATCTGCTTCGTCGGCGGGCAGTTCGGCGAGTGCCTTGCGCACATCGGCCATGGTGGTCGGACACACGTCCGGACAGAACGTGTACCCGAAGTACACGACCTCGAGCCCGCCCGGCTGGGCGACCATCGTCATCTCGTCCGAACCATCCGCAACGGGAAGCGTCACCTCTGCCACGCTCACCGGCGGATCCACGACGTAACCCGAGTAGGTGTCGGGCTCGTCGCCGTCCGGCGGGTCGGCCTGGTCCGCAGACACCCCGGACCCATCCGTGTCGCCTGCACCCGTGTCACCCGAACCCGCAGAGTCGTCTGGGTTGTCGGCGCCGCAGGCAGTACCGACGAGTGCCAGCACGGCCAGGCTGGCCAGCAGCAGGGCGAGTGTTGCCGGCACTCGGCGCGATCGTTGCAAATGCATCGACCACCACCGTGCCGGAACCGAGACGGTCCGGGCAAACCTGCTGAGCGTCACCACATACTTCTCTCAGCAAGTGCTCCCGCACTGCCAGGGGAGTGCCGATCAGTGCTACCGAGCGTTGTGGCCACCAACGACCTGACGCCAACTCCGCGCCCGGTTCGGGGCATCGTGCCCTCGAATGGAACAATCCTGCGGTGGCAGACCGACTCCGCACAGCACTGCTCGCCCTCGTGGCCGGGCTGCTCGTGTGCTTTGCAATGCCGCCCTGGGGCTGGTGGCCGCTCGCCCCTGCCGGCATCGCCCTGTGGCTGCATCTGCTCGCCGACCAGGACCGACGCGGACGATTCCTGATCGGCTGGATGGCCGGCATCGGCTGGTTCGGCCCGTCGACGCTGTGGATGTGGGGCCTGACTGCCGTGGGGTACCCGTTCGGCGTTGTGTTCGGCTGGGGACTCATGGTCGCCGTGACGGGCGTCTTCGTACCAGCGGATCGACGTCGGTTCCTGGTACTGCCCGCTGCGCTCCTGCTCTATGAGTGGTTCCACTCACACGCCCCCTTCGGTGGGGTGCCGCTGTCGATGCTGGGCATGACCCAGATCGACACGCCGGTGCTCATGGTCGCCCGACTCGGCGGGGTACTGGTGGTCGGCGCGGTGGTCTCGGCCCTCGGCGTGGCGCTGTACCTCGCCCTCGAGCAGCAATGGAAAGTGCCGGTGGCGATAGTGGCCGTCGTGCTGGCGCTGTCAGTGGCGGGAGCGCTCTGGCCGGTCGGCGACCCTGTCGACACGGTCACCGTCGCCGCCGTGCAGGGCGGTGGACCGCAGGGAACCCGCTTCGCCTCCGGCCAGGAAGCCGAGGTGTTCAACCGTCACCTCGAAGCGACCCGAACGATCCCCGACGACTCCGATGTTGATCTCGTGGTGTGGCCGGAGAACGCCATCAACGTCGAAGGCGACTTCGTGGACCATCCCTGGTTGACGATCATCCAGGGCGAGGCAGCCCGGATCGACGCACCGATAGCGATCGGAGTAGTTGATGACGGCCCGACCGACGAGCAGTTCGAGAACTATGTGCTGGTGGTCCAACCCGATGGTGAACTCGGCGATCGTTTCGACAAGGAACGACGGGTCCCGTTCGGGGAGTACACACCCTTGCGCCCACTGTTCGAGCCGATCGCAGGTGATGTACTACCACCGAGGGACCAGGTGCCCGGCGAAGGCACCGCTGTAATCGACACAGATGCCGGACCAATGGCCGTCGTGATCAGCTGGGAGGTGTTCTTCAGTCGCCGCGTTCGTGAGGGCGTACGCGAGGGCGGCCAGGCGATCCTCAATCCCACGAACGGATCCAGCTACTGGTTGACCCAGGTGCAGACCCAACAGATCGCGACGTCGCGACTCCGAGCCGTGGAATCGGGCCGCTGGCTCGTACAGGTATCACCAACCGGGTTCTCGGCTTTCGTGGATCCAGACGGAGGTGTCCACCAGCGCACCGATGTCTCCGAACAGAGGGTGATCACCCGCAGTTTCGACATGTTGGACTCGACCACCCCGGCGCAGGCCCTGGGATCGGTGCCGGCACTGCTTCTGGCGTCGCTGGCCATAGGGCTGGCGCAGTGGCGGCTGCGGCCCGAGGTCAGGTCTCGATCATCAGAGTCACCGGACCGTCGTTGACCAACTCAACGGCCATGTGCGTGCGGAACCTGCCGGTCTGGACGTCGGCTCCATACGTACGGAGTTCAGCGACGAGTAGATCGATCAGGGGCTCCGCGTGTTCAGGTCGGGCGGCCTCCACGAAGGACGGCCGGCGTCCCTTGCGAGTGTTGCCGTAGAGCTTGAACTGGCTGACGACCAGCAGGCCCGCCGGCTCCCCCAGTTCGTGTCGCTCCGCAACCGAGACGTTCATGGTGCCGTCGGGGTCGGGGAACACCCGCACGTTCCACAACTTCGAGGCCAGCTTCTTCGCTGCGGCCTCGTTGTCGTCGTGGGTGACCCCGATCAGTGCCACGAGCCCGGCTTCGATCGAGCCGAGCACGTCGCCCGATGACGAGTTGCAGACACGGGCGGAGCTCACCCGCTGGATCAATGCACGCATGGGCAGAGTCTGGCCGGGTGAGCGGCCCGGGCGCAGCGACAACAGTGCTCGCATGCAGCGACCACCCAGCGTGACACCGGGTTTGACCAATGCCACACACCGCGGCGAGGCTTGTGGGCCATGTCGAGGGGCGCCGTGTCACAGTCAAACGAGAAACGACCTGTGCCGGGGCCGGACGATCCGCTGCGGATCGCGTACCTGACATACCGTGGCAAGCCCCACGTGGGTGGCCAGGGCGTCTACATCCGCCACCTGAGCAAGGCGCTGGTCGACCTCGGTCATCACGTCGAGGTGCTCTCGGGGCAGCCCTATCCGGTGCTCGACGAGCGAACCCCACTGGTCGAACTGCCGAGCCTCGACATCTACAACGACTACTTCCCGATGCGCATGCCGGGCATCTGGGAACTCAAGGATCGTTGGGACTGGCTCGAGGTCACGGCGTTCTCCTCGGGCACGTTTCCGGAGCCGCTCGCGTTCTCGATGCGTGCGTGGGACCACCTGCGTCGCCGCAGCGGCGACTTCGACCTCGTGCAGGACAATCAGTGTCTCGGTTACGGACTGCTGGCGATGGAACA
>JBPCTP010000571.1:0-15477 GCA_051011615.1 Microthrixaceae bacterium
GGCCTGGTCCAGGTCCGATTCCTCGGGATCGGCGCCCGACCAGTCGACGTTGCCGCCCGAATCGTCGTCGGCCGCCTCGAGGTCGTCCACCACCCAGGGCTCGTCGGGCCGTAGCCCCGCAGCGTGAGCAGCGCGACCCAGCATGTGGCTCGCGACCGGCGCGGTCCAGAACTGGAGGGCCACCGCCAGCAGCAGCTTGGTGGTGGGCGTGAGTTCGGGCACCCGCAGCACAGCGGCACCGACCGTGCAGACCACGGCAAGTGTTGCGGGCTTCGTGGCCACGTGGATTCGTGAGTAGGCGTCGGGCATGCGGAACAAACCCACCGCAGCGATCAGGGCCAGCGACGACCCCGCCAGCATCAGCACGGCGGCCAACACATCGACGAATGTGTTCACAGGCCCCTCCGCTCGATGTATCGGGCGATGGTCACGCTGCCGAGGAACCCGAGAAGCCCGATGATCAACAGCAGCGCGGCCACGAGGTCGTCCTGGCTGATGGCTATCGAGACGGCGAGGGCATTCAGGATCAGAGCCACGAGCATGTCTACGCCGATCGCACGGTCGGGCAGCGTTTTCGATCGCACGACATGCACCGTGGTGAGCAGCCCCGCCAGCCCGAGCATCACTGCGGAGATCCAGACGACGACGTTCATCGCGGGTCGTCCTCGGTCGTGCGTGGCGGGTCGGCATCGGAACTGCCCGAAGACCCATCGGGCTTCTGGACGGGTGCCTGTTCACTCGGAGTCACTGCGGAAACGACCAGCTCCTCCAGGCGCTTCACGTCCGCCCGAATGGCTTCGGGGTCGTCGAGACCGAGCACATGGATGTACAGAACGGGTGGGTGCCCGTCGGGGGAGAGGTCGTCGTCTGCGTCGGAGTCCGCATAGCGGGCTTCGAGCGTGAGTGTGCCAGGTGTGAGGCTGATTGCATCAGAGACGATCGTGGCCACGAGCTGTGAATGATGGGAGAGCGGCACACCGACCACGCCCGAGCGCAGCCTGGCGGGAGTGGGTGCGAGCACGGCCAGCACAACCACTGCGGACGATGAGACCAGCCGCCACACGAATACGCCGAGAAGACGCACGATCGCGAACAGATGAAGGGTGTGCTGCCTTGGTACCGGTCGGATGATCAACCCGATCAGCGTCACCACCAAGATGCCGCTCGCGACGTTGGCCGCCGAGACATCGTCCCAGAGGGCCAGCCACACGACGAGGACGAACAGCGGTGGCAGCAGTCGGCTCACGGCAGGACCGCCGTGGAGTAGGTGCCGATGGTGGTCACGTCTGCCGCCGCTCGCTCACAGAAGCGGTATAGCGGCCCCGCGAAGAGTGCTATTCCGAGTGTGATCGCGACGACCCCGCCGGTCACGGCGGACATCAACGGGTGGTGCCGCAGGATGCCTGGCCGGGATCCCTCTGCAGGGACCGGGTCAGGCTCGCCCCAGAAGGCACCGGTCCAGATCTTCAGCATCGACACGAGCGTCATGATGGACACCGCCAGAGCGGCGGCGACGATCCACCACGCGCTCTGGTCGAGTCCGACCGTGACGACGCCGAGCTTTCCGATGAATCCCGAGAACGGCGGAAGCCCGGCAAGGCTGAATGCCGGTATCAGGAACAACGCGGCCAGCCATCCGGAACGCCTTGCCAGACCGGAAACGCGATCGAGCGTCGACGAGCCTGTTTCGCGCTCCACGATGCCCTCCACCAGGAACAGGGAGGTCTTCACCGGGATGTGATGCAGCATGTAGAAGATGGTCGCGGAGATCGCGGCCACCCCCCCGAGGGCCACACCCATGATCATGTAGCCGATCTGGCTGATGATGTGGAAGCTCAGGATCCGCTTCATGTCTGACTGCGCGATCGCTCCCAGCACGCCGATGACCATCGTGAGCCCGGCAATGATCAGCAACAGAGTCCGGTTGGTGTCGGGAAACAGCAGTGTCTGCGTGCGCACGATCGCATACACCCCGACCTTGGTGAGCAGCCCTGCGAACACCGCGCTCACGGGACTGGGTGCCGCGGGATAGCTGTCGGGTAGCCAGGAGAACAGCGGAAATACCGCCGCCTTGAGACCGAAGGCGATGAGCAACAACAGGTTGAGTCCGAGCCGAATCCCGTCGGGAAGAGCAGCCAGGCGTTCGGGCAGTTCGGCCATGTTGAGGGTGCCCGTGGCCGCGAAGATGAGCGCCACGCCGGTGACGAGCACGAAGGACTCGATGACGTTGAGCACCACGGAGGTGGTGCCCGAGCGGATCTGTGCGTCGCTGCCCTCGCGGGTGAGCAACACGTAGCTGGCGATGAGCAACACCTCGAACCACACGAAGAGGTTGAAGAGGTCACCTGCGAGGAAGGCACCGCTCACCCCCGCGATGAGGGCAAGGTAGGCCGGGTGGTACCACCGGGAACGCTCGTCGTCGGCCCGCTGGCCCAGTGCGTAGAGCAGAACCGCCAGCAACATGGTGGAGCCGACGGTGATCATCAGCGCCGAGAAGCGGTCTGCGACGAGGTTGACCGCGATCCGCGCAGGCCAGCCGCCCATGGACGCAACTTCGGTGCCGTTTCGGTCAACGCCGATGAGGATCGCAACAGATATGGCGGTGGTCGCAACCGCGCACACGATGTTGATCGTGCGCTGGATTGCCCGGTACCTGATCGCCAGCAGGCAGAGCGCGGCGCCGGTCAGGGGGACGACGATCGCGAGCGGGATGAGGGTGCTCATGTCGGCTCCCCGTGCTCGCTCGCCGTGTCGGCCTCCTCGGCGAGACGCCGGTCGGTGATGTCGTCCTCCACCTCGTCGTTGCCGTCGATCGTCCAGGCGCGATACGCCATGGCCAGCAGGAACGAGATCACACCGAAGCCGATCACGATCGCAGTCAGCACCAGGGCCTGGGGGACGGGATCGGTGAACTCACCCTCGCGGCCGATGATCGGTGGTTCTCCGGGGCTGTCCCCGGCGGTGAGGATCAGCAGGTTGACGGCATTGCCCAAAAGGCCCAGTCCCAGGATGATCCGCGTAAGTGTGCGGTGCATCACGAGGTACGTGCCTGCACCCGCTAGCACAGCGATGAGCACTGCTTGTTCGACGCTCACTGCCTTCCACCGCCCTGCCGACTACTGCTCTTCGGTTCGCCGCCCTGTGTTCCACCGCTCTGCCGGCCGCCCACTTCATCGTCGGCCTCCGCGAACGCGACCAGCACCGCCATGACCACGCCCACCACGAGGATGTGTACCCCGATGTCGAACAGTGACGACGACACGAACTTGATCTTGCCGATCACCGGCACCTCGAACTTCCAGATGGCGGATTCCAGGAAGGAACCATCCGCGAAGAGGCTGGTTGTCCCGACGGCCAACGCGAGCGTGAGTCCTGCTCCGATCAGCATGATCGGGTCGATCCGAAGGGAGCGAATGCCGGCCGGTCCGGAGGCCAGGTAGCGGAGAATCACTGCGGAACCCATGACCAGGCCGCCGGCGAACCCACCACCTGGCGCGTTGTGTCCCCGGAACGTGAGGAAGATCGAGAACAGCAGCAGTATGGGCGTGATCCCGTTGACCGTCTCGGTGAGGATCACCGAGCGTCGATTTCCTGTCGGTCCGCTCATCGCCAGACCCCCACCTGTCGACGGGCCTCGTCCTCGGCGAACTCGTCGGCCTCGGTGGTCGTGCCGTCATCGAGTCGCTTGCGGCGCTGCTGACGTCGTGCGGCTCGCACCAGGTTCACCACACCCGCTCCGGCCACCGCCAGCACGGTGATCTCGCCCAAGGTGTCGAAACCCCTGAAGTCGACCAGGATGACGTTGACCACGTTCAGCCCGCCCGCCTCGGATTCCGAGAGCGCGATGTACTCCTCACCCACCGACGGCTCGGTGCGTGACTGAGAAGCGCTGTAGGCGAAGAGTGCGACCGTGATTCCCACCGCGGAGGCGATGGCGACCCTCACGATCCGCGGCGCCCAAGGGGGAGCGGGGGCGAAGTCGGTTGGCAGTCTTGCCAGCACCAACAGGAAGACCACGATCGTGAGTGTTTCGACCAGGAACTGGGTTATCGCCAGGTCCGGCGCCCCCTGGATCAGGTAGACGACGGCGAGCAGGTAGCCGCTGCCACCGAGCAACACTGCGGCGGTGAAGCGCTTTCGGGCGAATACCACGGCGAGCGCCAGCAGCGCGGTCAGTGCGATCACGAGCAACTCCAGTGGGGAGTTGGTCCACACCGGATCGGAGATTGCTTCGGTCGCCCCGGCGAACAGCGCGACGGCCAGCGAAACCGCGACCGTCGTGAGCACCACCGCCAGGTAGAAGGGAAGCGATCCGCTCTGGGTTGCCGCCGTGATGCGTCGAGCACCCGAGAGCAGCCCGTCGTAGATGCGGTCATAGAGGATCGTCGCAACACTGCGGCGGGCGTCGAGCGTGCGTGTGGCGGCCCGCGTGAACCACCAGAGGATGACACCGGCAGCGATGATGCCAGTGGAGATGAGCAGGGCCTCGTTGATGCCGGGCCACAAGACGAGGTGCTTGTCGGCGGTTGCGGGATCGAGTGAGGTCGTGACCTCCGCTATCCAATCGCCCACCGGCGCGGCCGCCAGACCGAACAACAGCGACAGCAGGGCGAGCAGTGCCGGTGCTCCCACGAAGCCGAACGACGGGCGGTGCACCGAGGATGCGTCGACCGGCGCCTGGGGTGCGATCACAGCACCCTCGGAGTCTGTCCCCGAGTCGATGCCGGGTGAGTCGTTGCCCAGCATCCCGACCGCGATCCGGATCGTGTAGGCGACGGTCAGCACCGAGCCGACAACGATGCCCGCCAGCGCGATGGTCCCAATCGCTCCGATGTTGACATCCAGCAGACCGTCCAACGCCTTTTCCTTCGCGACGAAACCGAACGTCGGCGGGATCGCCGCCATTGACGCGCCGGCGACGATCACTGAAGCCGCGACCACAGGCAGCGCTCGCAGCAGCCCCCGAAGACGGCGCATGTCGCGTGTTCCGGCTTCGTGGTCCACGATCCCCACCGAGAGGAACAGCGACGCCTTGAAGAGGGCATGGGCGAGCAGCATGGCCACGCCGGCATAGGTGGTCGCGGGCGTCCCGAGTCCCAACAACACCATCAGGAAGCCGAGCTGGCTGACGGTGCCGTGCGCCAGGGCGAGCTTGGCGTCCTGCTGGCGCATGGCACGAACGCCACCGATCAGCAGTGATGAGAGGCCGGCACCCACCACGAGCAGTCGCCAGGGTCCTTCGGCTGCGAACGTCGGAGCGAATCGGGCAACCACCACGAGGCCCGCCTTCACCATCGTCGCGGAGTGCAGGTAGGCGCTCACCGGCGTCGGAGCCGCCATCGCGCCCGGGAGCCAGAAATGGAACGGGAACTGGGCGGACTTCGTGAACGCTCCGAGCAGAACGAGGACCAGCGCAACGCCGGTGAGAGTGCCCGTTGGCGGATCGGCGATGAGCCCCGAGATCGTGTTCGTGTCGCCGGTGATCGTGAGGATGATGAAACCGGCGAGCATGCACAGGCCACCCGCTCCGGTGACCAGGAACGCGCGAGTGGCAGCGAAACGCGCAGTGACGTTCGTGTCGTCGAAGCCGATCAACAGGAATGACGTGATCGAGGTGAGTTCCCAGAACACGAAGAGTGTGAGCAGGCCGTCGGCCCACACGATGCCCAACATGGCTCCGGCGAATCCGATGAGCAGTCCCGCCAGCTTGCCCAGGTCGTCCCGGCGGCCGAAGTAGGAGATCGAGTAGAGCAGCACGAGCAGGCCGATTCCCGAGACGAGCAGCCCCATGAGCAGCCCGAATCCGTCGAGGCGAAGTGAGATCGACAGCGCCAGTTGAGGGACCCACTCGATGTCCACTGTCGGGGTGTCGCCGGCAAGCACCGCCGAGGCCTGTGACACCAGCCAACCGAAGGTCACCGCAGGCACGATGGCGGCCACCGGCAGGGCCCAGCGCGCAGCATGTCTGCCCGGGCCGAGACACAGCAGTGCCACAGCAAGGTGGGCGAGCAGGAGTGCGATCAACTGGGTCGAGGGGTCATGAGATGGTCGTCAATGAATGCCGCCGGGTCTGCCGTGCGGCGCCGACCAGTCTTCCCGGCACTCCGATGGTGACGCTACTCGGAGTAGGTATCCGATCCCCAGTCGATGCGGGCGGTGCCTCGTTCAGTTGTGACGGGCCAGCTCGGTGCGGGCCACCTGGCGGCGGTGCACCTCGTCGGGGCCGTCGGCGAACCGAAGCGTTCGCAATCCCGCGTACATGCGAGCAAGCGGAAAGTCGTCACTCACTCCGCCACCGCCGTGGGCCTGGATGGCCCGGTCGACGACCCGAAGCGCCATGTTGGGTGCCACCACCTTGATCGCCGAGATCTCGATGGCTGCGCCCTTGGAACCCGCCGTGTCCATCAGCCAAGCAGCCTTGAGGGTCAGCAGACGGGCCTGTTCGATCTCGATTCGTGAATCGGCGATCCACTCGCGGATCACACCCTGGTCCGCCAGTGGTCGCCCGAAGGCGACCCGCTTGGTCACCCTGTCACACATCAGGTCGAGCGCCCGCTCCGCGATGCCGACGCAGCGCATGCAGTGGTGGATCCGACCGGGTCCCAGGCGGGCCTGTGCGATGGCGAAGCCCGTACCCTCCTCGCCGATCAGGTTCTCCGCGGGTACGCGTACGTCCTCGAAGAGCAACTCCACGTGGCCCTCGCGGTCCTGGTAGCCGAAGACCGGCAGGTCGCGCACGATCGTCAAACCGGGCGTGCCGCGGGGTACGAGGATCATCGACTGCTGGGTGTGGCGCGGGGCATCCGGGTCCGTCTTGCCCATCACGATGAACACCTTGCAGCGTTCGGAGGCTGCACCGGAGATCCACCACTTGCGACCATTGAGTACGTACTCGTCGCCGTCTCGGCGGATCGAGAGCTGGATGTTGGTGGCATCCGATGAGGCCACGTCGGGCTCGGTCATTGCGAACGCGGAGCGGATCTCTCCCTCCATGAGCGGCTGGAGCCACTCTTCCTGCTGTGCTGGCGAGCCGAACAGCGACAACACTTCCATGTTGCCCGTGTCCGGTGCGGCGCAGTTCATGGCCTCGGGGGCGAGGTGGCCGCTGCGTCCGGAGATCTCTGCGAGGTGGGCGTAGTCCAGGTTCGGCAGCGGATTCGGAGTCCACTCGGTCTTGTGCGGCATGAACAGGTTCCACAGGCCCTGCGAGCGGGCTTCGGTCTTGAGGTCCTCGATGATCTGCGGGTGCCCGTGTGGGTCCCCGAGGGCCTCCATCTGCTGTTCGTAGCTGTACTCGGCCGGATAGACATGAGAATCCATGAAGGAGGTCAGTGCCTCCTGTAGTTCCTTACCTCTGGTGCTCGGCTCGAAGTTCATCCGGACCCTCCTGTTCAGGCTCCGGCGACTCTAGCTCCGGGGTGCGGGGCCGGTTGCGGGCGACAGGGCCCGTCTCCGTTCCCTTTCTCCCCCTGCAACCGCGTCTCCGCAACCCCGAAGCTCCCGGTCCGGGGAAGCTACTTCCGTGTGATCGAATCCGAGCCGGCGGGCTGTTCGGGACGCCTGCGGCGGTCCTCGGTGACGCTCGGGTTGCCATCGTCGTCGTAGGGGTACTTGCCGGCGATGAACACGCCGTTGCGCCCGGAGCCCTTCACGGCATACATGCACTCATCTGCGGCTGCGAGTGCGGCATCTGCTTCGGTATGGCCCGGAGCCAGGACGCCGCCGATGCTGGCGGACACTGATGTGGTCCACCCAGTGCCGCCGATGACGATTTCCCGGATCGACTGGGCGACCCGGCCCGCAACCCCGTGGAACTCGGCCATGTCGCCCAGGTCGGTGATCACACAAGCGAACTCGTCCCCCCCGATCCTGCCCACGCGGTCACGGCCTCGGAGCTGTGATTCGATGGCCTGCGCGACCGCGTGGAGGGCCTTGTCGCCGGCGGCATGGGACAGTTCATCGTTGATGACCTTGAGGTTGTCCAGATCCAGGAACAGCACACCGCAGTCCCGCCCGCTCGCGAGTTCGCGCCTGAGCACGTCGGTGAAGCCCGCGCGGTTCAGGATCTCCGTGAGTGGATCGTGGGTTGCCTGGTGCCTGAGTTCTGATTCGCGGCTGGCATCGATGAGGGTCGCGCAGACGATCAGTCCCTCGGGCCCCATCACGGGAACCAGCCGCAGGATCACCAGGCGGGTGCTGCCATCGGGGCCGACCACAGGCAGTGCACCGGAGCCCATCGCCCGGGCCGTTGGATTCGCCAGGTAGGTCGCCATCAGCTCCCTGTGGTGTTCGTGATTGGATGGCTCGATCAGGTCCTCCGCGTGACGTCCAACGAGTTCGTGTGGACCCCAGCCGGTGACTTGCAGGCAGTCGCCGGTGGCTCGGCGGATGATCCCGTGAGCGTCGATCTCGAGCACAGCGTCGGTCGCGTTCTCGGCGATCTGACGCCAGGCCTGTGCTTCGAAGTCGGCCCATCCGAACCAGCTGACAGCGGCTGCGATCGCCGACACCAGTATCAGTGCACTCAGGATGGCCAGAGCTTGTGGTCGGACCACGGAATAGCCGGCATCGACGTATCCGATCACCGGGATGGCAACTGTCACGCCGAGGCCCAGTCGGACCACCGTGTGGAGCGGCCTCGTGCGCGAGAGGATGGCGGGCGCGACCGATGGATTGATCGCTCCGACTGCAGTGAGTGTGAGAACGGTCAGTACCCCTGACAGCACGCCGAAGCCGTCGGCGAAGCCGCCTGCATCCAATCCGGAGGTGTTCACGAAGATCGTCGCGGTGCCAACCAGGGCCGCCGATGTCAGCAGTGTGGTTCGCGTTGCGGGTGCTCGGCCGGCCAACAGCAGCAACGCACCTGAGGCGATCATTGCGATGACGACCAGAGCAGCGGTGGACGGCACGCCTCCCAGGGTCAGTCCTGTGTCATTGTCGGGGCCGGCGATCGGATTCCACGGAAGGTCCGCCTGCGCGATTCGGAACACCGCCATGGCTGCATCGAGAACAAGGATCGCTGTGAACAACCACGTCGCCGCGCGCAGGTTGCGTCTGCCGAGCAGCGATCCCAGTGCGAGCAGGGCGAAAAGAACTGCCGACCAAGGGGCCGTTGATGGCCAGTCCTCCAGCAAGCGGCCCTTGGCCACCTCGACACCAGTTCCCCAGCCAACTGCCAGAATGATCCCTGCCACGACCACGGCCGTCCATGCGCACAGCGTCCCGGCGCGCACGTAGGCCCGCGCTTCGTTGCTGGGATCCACCGTGTGGGCTGGCATGGTCACCGGCACCCTATCGGCCGGTCAGAACGTGGTTTCGAGGCAATTCCGGCTAGTTGCGGAGAGTATTGCGCGGTGCAACCGGGCGCCGTGTGGAGCCGTTCAATATTGCCCGATGTTTGACAACGCGGCTTCACACGCTTTAGTTGTGCCTCGTGGCTAACCCTCTCGTAATCGTCGAATCCCCCGCAAAGGCCAAGACGATCGCGCGCTTCCTCGGCGATGACTACGAGGTCGAGTCCTCCATAGGACACATCCGCGACCTGCCCCGAAACGCAGCAGATGTGCCGAAGAACATGAAGGGTGAGAAGTGGGCACGGCTCGGCGTCGACACCGATAACCACTTCAAGCCGCTGTACATCGTCTCGCCGGAGAAGAAGGATCACGTCCGGCACCTGAAGGACCTGCTCAAGGACGCGGACGCCCTCTACCTGGCGACGGATGAGGACCGAGAGGGGGAGGCCATCGCATGGCACCTGCTCGAGGTCTTGAGCCCGAAGGTGCCGGTGCGTCGCATGGTCTTCCACGAGATCACACCCGATGCGATCCAGCATGCGATCGACAATCCCCGCGACCTCGACCGTCGCCTCGTGGACGCCCAGGAGACGCGACGGATCCTCGACCGCCTCTATGGATATGAAGTCTCGCCGGTGCTCTGGAAGAAGGTCATGCCGCGGCTTTCGGCGGGGCGGGTCCAGTCGGTGGCAACACGGGTGGTCGTCCAGCGCGAGCGGGAACGCATGGCGTTCAACTCCGCAACCTGGTGGGACCTCACCGCCCAGCTGCATCACGCCGATTCAGCCAAGGACCAGACCGCGTTCCCCGCAGCGCTGGTGGAACTCGACGGCACCCGCCTCGCCACCGGGAAGGATTTCGGAGAGGACGGCAACCTCACGCCCGCCGCGCGCGACGCATCGGTGACGTTGCTCGACGAAGCCTCTGCAGTCTCGGTGCGTGACGGCTTGGCGAACCAGCCGCTGGAAGTGCGCTCGGTGGAGGCCAAGCCCTACACCCGACGCCCCGGCGCGCCGTTCATGACATCGACGCTCCAGCAGGAGGCGGGACGCAAGCTCCGATTCTCCTCCGCGCAGACCATGAGCACCGCCCAGCGGCTCTACGAGAACGGCCACATCACCTACATGCGCACCGACAGCACGACATTGTCGGACACAGCCGTGAGTGCTGCACGCAGTCAGATCACCGAACGCTTCGGTGCCGACTACCTGCCGGATGCTCCGCGGGAGTACAAGAAGAAGGTGCGCAACGCCCAAGAGGCGCACGAGGCGATTCGCCCGGCCGGCGATACCTTCCGAACGCCCGAGGAGATGAAGTCGGAACTCAACAACTCGGAGTTCCGGCTCTACGAGATGATCTGGCAGCGCACGGTCGCCTCCCAGATGGTCGATGCACGCGGCGAAACCGTGTCGGTGCGCCTGGCTGCCAGTACGACGGACCGGCGTGAGGCCGGGTTCGCGGCCTCGGGACGGACGATTCTCTTCAAGGGCTTTCTGGCCGCCTACGTACAGGGCGTCGAAGAGGGCGACGACGACGGCGCTGACAAGGTGCTGCCCGACATGTCCGAGGGCGACTCGATGTCAGTCGAGGACCTCGAGGCCGTCTCGCATGACACACAGCCCCCGGCTCGTTTCACCGAGGCCAGCCTCGTGAAGCGCCTCGAGGAGCTCGGTGTCGGACGGCCGTCGACATACGCCTCGATCATCTCCACGATCCTTGATCGCGGCTATGTGTGGAAGAAGGGCTCGGCGCTTGTCCCGACGCTCACTGCATTCGCGGTGGTCACGTTGTTGGAGGACCATTTCCCGAACCTGGTGGACTTCGCTTTCACAGCCCGCATGGAGGACGACCTCGACGGCATTGCCGGTGGAACCGAGGACATGGAGCCCTGGCTGTCACGCTTCTACTTCGGTGTGCTCGACCAGGTGGGCTCCGATGGCGAACTCCCCGACGGTGCTGCGGGGCGGGGTGGGCTCGGACTGAAGGAACTCGTGGAGGAGCGCCTGGGGGAGATAGACGCCCGGGCGGTGAACTCCATTCCGCTGGGCGATGGCCCCGACGGCGTGCCGATCGTGGCGCGCGTCGGTCGCTACGGGCCCTACCTGGAACGCGGTGACGGCGACGATCGTGAAACGGCGTCGATCCCCGAGGACCTTCCGCCCGACGAACTCTCGATACCCCGAGCGGTCGAGTTGCTCGAAGCACCTGCCAATGACCGCGTTCTCGGAACGCATCCGGATTCCGACCTGGAGGTCCATCTCAAGTCCGGTCGCTTCGGGCCCTACGTGCAGGAGGGCGAGCACGACGACGAGACTGGCTTCAAGCCGCGCACTGCATCGTTGTTCAAGACGATGGATCCCCAGACCGTCACCCTTGACGACGTGCTACCCCTGCTGGCGCTGCCTCGTGAGGTCGGAGTGGATCCGAGTGATGGCGAGATGATCACGGCCCTGAACGGGCGCTACGGGCCGTACCTGAAGAAGGGCACCGATTCACGCTCCATCGACAGCGAGGAACAGATCCTGACGATCGGGATCGACGAGTGCCTCAAGGTATTCGCTGAGCCCAAGAGACGCCGTGGCCAGAAGTCCACCGCGCCGCTTCGCGAGCTCGGACCCGACCCCGACACCGAACTCCCGATCGTGCTCAAGGATGGCCGCTTCGGCCCGTATGTCACCGATGGTGAGTACAACGCAAGCCTGCGCAAGGGCGACGTTGTAGAGGAGCTCACCATGGAGCGGGCCATGGAACTGCTTGCCGAACGCCGGGCCAAGGGTCCTGCCAAGAAGAAGAAGTCCAAGAAGAAGAAGGCCCCCGCGAAGAAGAAGTCGCCGGCCAAGAAGAAGAAGGCCCCGGCGAAGAAGAAGGCGGCCAAGAAGAAGTCGCCCGCCAAGAAGAAGTCACCGGCAACAAAGAAGACCGATGCAACGGAGCCGAGTGCGAATGGCGGAGCGGAATCGAAGGACCCCTCCGGCGAGTAGCTCAGGCTGCGTGTAGTCGACTCAGAGGTCGCCCAGCGACTAGAGATTGTGTGTCGACTTCCGCGTCGCAAGGCCGATGCGGGGCAAGGAGCACACCATGTCGGACAACCCCCAGTTCCTGGAACGAGCCCGTGAGGAACTCGACAGGCTCTCGCAACAGGCGCGCGATGGCAGTCGAGATGTCGAGGACCTGATGGGAGACGTTCTCGGCAACCTCCAGCAGGTGATCGACGACCTCCAGAAGTGGGTCAGCGACGAGACGGATCGCATCCAGAAGATGGCTGAGGAGCAGCGCGAACGCACCGAATCGCAGATCCAGTCCGCAATCGACAGTGTGCGCGATGCGGCGGACAAGGCCGGAGCGCAGGCACGCAGCGAGGGTGATCGTATCCAGCGGCTCGCCGAGGAACAGCGCAAGCGGGCCGAGTCGCAGATGAAGTCGGCGATCGACACCGTGAAGGAGACCGCGGACAAGGCGACCAACCGGGCGCGCAATATGGCCCCGGGCCCGAAGCCCACAAAGAAGGCTCCGGCCGAGAAGAAGACTCCGGCCAAGAAGAAGTCGCCCGCGAAGAAGAAGGCTCCGGCCAAGAAGAAGTCGCCCGCGAAGAAGAAGAGCTAACCAAGTCAGATGACCGCTGAAGATCCGCCGATAGGCGGTCCCACGCCGGCCCAGGGCTGGGTGGGCCGGGTCTTCAGCACGAAGCAGTTCTTCGCACTCTTCAACGTCCAGGTCATCTCCGCGCTCGGAGACTGGGTCGGATTCTTCGCCATCACATCCCTGGCGGCGTCGATTTCATCCCAGCCCGAGGGCGCCATCGCGCTCGTGACCTTGGCGCGGGTGGCACCCGGGTTCTTCCTGGCCCCGTTCATCGGCGTCATCGTCGACCGCTTCGACCGCAAGAAGCTGATGATCACCGCCGACGTCATGCGCGCGGGGGTGTACCTCCTCCTACCGCTGGTGCGGACTGTGCCCGGGCTGATCCTGGCCAGCTTCGTGCTCGAGGTGTTCACGATGATGTGGTCTCCAGCGAAGGAGGCCACGGTGCCGGCGGTGGTGCCCGAGGAAAAGCTTGCCCAGGCCAACTCACTCGGGCTGGTAGCCGCCTACGCCACTTTGCCGATCGCCGGTCCGATCCAGTTCGCCCTCAAGTCGCTGAACGACCGCCTCGTGCAGGTCAGCTTCCTCGGCTTCCTCGGGCTGAATCGATCGTTGGGTGACACGCAGACCCTCGCGTTCTATTTCGACGCGCTCACGTTTCTCGCCTCGGCGATGATCATTTCGCGCTTTGTGTTCAAGGGGCTGCCCTCCAATGCGCGCCGACGATTGAGACCGGTTGTCGAGCCTGCGGATGAGGGGGAACATCGCGACGTCGCCGAGCATGTGATCGAAAAGGAACGCTCGCACCTGCGAAACGTGTGGGCAGACATCCGCGAAGGCATGGACTTCATCTTCGTCAATCCCGTGGTTCGCGCCGTGAACATCGGTCTGGCCACGGGCCTCGTCGGTGGTGCGATGTTGATTCCACTCGGGCCCACCTTCGCCCGGTTCGTGATCGGCGACGCCGACAAGTTCCCCTTGTTCATCACAGCCATGGGCGTCGGAATGGCGAGTGGGGTGGTGCTTGTGTCGGCCATCCAGAACAAGCTTCCGAAGGAGACCGTGTTCCCCTTCTGTGTGATGGGAGCCGGGATCTCCCTGTTCCTCGGCGTCTCCATGTCCAGTTTCTGGTTGGCGGCACTTGGCGTTGCCGGCCTTGGGCTGTTCGCCGGAGCCACGTACGTGCTGGGCTTCACGCTGCTGCAGTCGCACACCGACGCAGACCTACGCGGGCGGATATTCACCACCCTGCTCACACTTGTGCGCCTGTGCGTGATGCTCGCACTGCTTCTCGGACCGGTATTGGCCACCATCTTCAATGGCTTCGCGCGAGCTGCCACGGGCGATCCCGAGCCCCAGGTTCCCACCTGGTCGCTAGGCGGCTTCGACCTTGCGATTCCGGGTGTTCGCATCACTCTCTGGCTCGCCTCGGCCATCATCTTTGCTGCCGGTGTGCTGGCTGCCCGCTCGATGCAGTTGGGAATCCGATCGAGTCTCAAGGAGGGTTGGGCCGACGTGACCGGCGAGATGCGGTTCCGCAACAACGGCGACGAGGTCGTGCTCGAGGAAGTCGCTGAAGACGACTCGGGGGAGGAGGCGTCGTGACCGAACATGAGCGCCGGGGCCGATTCATCGTGTTCGAGGGCGGCGAGGGCTGCGGAAAGTCCACCCAGGCAGAGCGGTTGGCCGACCGACTCGCTGCGTTGCTCACACGCCAGCCCGGGGGAACCGAACTGGGATCACAGCTCCGCTCGATTCTGCTGGACTCCGATCTCGAGGTGATGGACCGCACCGAGGCCCTGCTCATGGCGGCTGATCGTGCCCAGCACGCCGAGGAACTCATCCGCCCGACCCTCGGCAGCGGCCGCCATGTGGTCTGTGATCGGTACACCGGCTCATCGGTTGCCTACCAGGGCCACGGTCGAGGGCTCGATCCCACTCAGATCGCGGGGCTCTCTGCCTGGGCCACCGACGACCTGCTTCCTGACCTGGTTGTATTGCTGTCGGTCGACCAGGCAACTGCAGCGGAGCGCACCGGCTCGCCTCGGGACCGGATCGAGGCCGCAGGATCTGAGTTCCACGATCGTGTGCGCGCAGGGTTCGAGGCACAGGCCAACGCGGACCCGAAGCGGTGGGTGGTCATCGATGGCTCGGGTACTGTCGCCGAGGTGGCAGCCATGATCGACGACGCCGTCAGTGACCGTCTGGGCCTATGACATCATCAGTCGCAACGCCGACCGAAGGTGCAGCAACGCTGGATGAACTCTGGGGCGAGGTGGTCGGCCAGCCCGATCTGGTGGGTGCCCTGCGTGCTGCGGCAGCCTCGCCGGTCCACGCCTACCTGTTGGTCGGTCCTGAGGGCTCCGGCCGACGTGCCGCAGCGTCGGCGTTCGCGGCTGAACTGTTGGTGCGGTCGGCGTCCGAGACCGCTGAGGGTGAACTCGCCACTGCCGAGGTCGAGCGAATCGTTCGCCTGGTGGACACCGGTGTGCATCCGAGTCTGGCCTTCGTCGAGCGTGATGGCGCTTCAATCAGTGCCGAGCAGGCTCGCGATGTGGTTCGCCGGGCGTCGATGGCGCCGGGCGAGGGTGACCTGCAGGTG
>JBPCTP010000572.1:0-2861 GCA_051011615.1 Microthrixaceae bacterium
GTGTCGACCGAGAGCTCGTCGATCGGGCCGAAGGCCACCACCCCGATCGCGTTGACCACCACGTCGAGCCGACCCGCGTGCGCGACGGCCGCGCCGACGGCGGCGTCGCACGAGTCCGGGTCTCGAAGGTCCAACGCCGCACGATGGCCCGCCACCTCCAGGGCGGCCAATCGGTCCGGACTGCGGGAAACCAACGTGAGCGTTGCCCCCCGCTGGGCGAAGTCTCGGGCGATGGCTGATCCGAGGCCGCCGGTGGCGCCCGCGATGAGCACCGACGCCCCTCGGGGGTCGTGATCGGCTGGCGCTGACTGGGCTGCTGTCATCGGGCCTCCTGAGCGGGCACGTTCTGAAACCATGCGACTTCGACATCCACACCGGGCGAAAACAGCGCGTGGGGGGATCCCGTCGGAGCGGGAAGACCAGCCGCTTCGATGACGGTCTCGTCGATAGCGACGTCGGTGACACGCTGCAGCGGCCATCTGGAGTGACGTACCTGGCCAGACAACAGTTGCTTGCGGCGTTGGGTCACCAGGGCCCATCGCGCGGACAGGAAGTGATCGAGGTCGCTGACCTCGTCGTCCTGGATCGCATCACCGACGGTGAAGCCAATCTGTGCGAACGCCCCTGGGCGTCGGGGCCAGCAGCGGGTCATCTCGTAGCGGTGTCGATGGCCGTCGCGCTCATGGCTGGCCTTCGCCCAGCAATACGGGAGGGCGAAGACCGACCGGGCGACGGCGACAATGACCGAGCGGGGCACATCGAGGGAGAAGAACCAGACTGCTCGCCGTCCCAACGCATCAACGACATAGGTCCGGACGTTGATCTCGAGGAAGCTCCCCAACCACGGCAGCGGCGGCGTCGTGCCCAGTTGCACGTTGCGCATCTCGAAGGGGATCAAACCCACCCACGCGGCGCCGTCAAAGGTGTCAACGGTGACGCCGGCGGGGAGTTGTCGTTGGACGACCTCCGGTTCAAACCGCCAGTGGAAATAGGCGAGCTCGGCCCATCGCTGACGTAGTACCACCCGACGATTCCATGCCGGGGGGTGCGCTATCACGGGTTCGACAGTGATGGACACGGCCACACGGCAATCAGGTGAGGGGGAACAGGAGGGCTTCGGCGCCGCGTCCGTCGTCGCGCACTTCTCGTACTTCATTCGAAGGGGGAACCGCTTCTTGAGTTCGTCGTCGTCGACGTTCTTCTTGCGGTCCGGGTTCTGCTCGATCTCGATCCAGGTCATCGCGAGTCCGCCGGCCATCACCGCGCCGTACACCGTGATGGCGAAGACGATTGCGCCCACGACGAAGATCACGGTTTGGCTCATGACCGCACCTCTTCGGACTCGAGACGAACAGGCGTGTCGCCTTGTGTGAGGAGCAGCGTGCCCAACGAGTGGATCGACGGGCCCCAGAGGCCGACGAAGGTCCCCGCCGCCCTTTCGTCCTGCACGAAGTACCAGACCAAGACAAGAACGAGGCAAACCCCGCAGCGATGAACGGGGGCTTCAGGCGGATGGCTTGCGGAATTGTGGGCACTCGCACTCCTCCAAACAGATCAGGTGTTGGGTAATACGTGCCCGGGAGCCCACGGAGATGCGCGCAGCACGTTGATTTCTGTGCCACCTGGCACCGTCACAGGGGCGTCGTTTCGTCCACTCGGCTCAGCCAGACCAGTGGCACCGGGTCATCTGCCGCTCGTCAGGCCTTCATCGGACCGAGCGGAAGCAGATCGCCGATCACGACCTGTTCCCTCTCACCGGCAGTGGTCACCGCGACCACAACCATCTCGCGTCCGCCCAACTCCAGCGCGACCTGCAGGCACGCGCCGCACGGAAAGGTGACCGTGCCATCCGTGCGAGGTGACACCAACGCCAGCGCCCGCGGCCGCTCGCCTGCCGCCACGGAGGCGAACAAGGCGACACGCTCGGCGCACATCGCCAATCCCAACGAGACGTTCTCCACCAGCGAACCAGCCACGATGCTCTCATCAGTTGTCAGCACGGCTGCGCCCATCCGGAACCCCGAGTACGGCGCGTAGGCACGCGCACGGGCCTCCACCGCAGCCTCGATCATTGCCTCGTAGGCCATCACACCTTTTCGTTCGTCGTCTTCGAGAGGTTGGCTATTCGAGCATGCTGCGCAGCATCCAGGCGGTCTTTTCGTGGACCTGCATGCGCTGGGTCAAGAGATCCGCGGTTGGTTCGTCGTTGGCCTTCTCGACCACGGGGAAGATCGAACGGGCGGTGCGGACCACGGTCTCTTGCCCTTCCATCAGTCGGCGGACCATCTCGGTTGCATCGGGTGGGTCGTCGTCCTCGGCCACCGAGGAAAGTGCAGCGAACTCGCGGTAGGTGCCGGGCGCGGGCAGTCCCAGGGCGCGGATTCGTTCGGCGATCAGGTCGACGGCGAGAGCGAGCTCGTTGTACTGGGCCTCGAACATCAGATGCAGGGTGTTGAACATCGGGCCCACCACGTTCCAGTGGTAGTTGTGGGTCTTGAGGTAGAGGGTGTAGCTGTCGGCCAAGAGCCTGGAGAGGCCCTCTGCGACGGCCTGACGGTCAGATTCGCCGATGCCGATGTCGATCACGGGGGTTTCAGTCACTCGCGTCTCCTGTTCTGGTACTCGGTGGGCAGTCGAATCTGTCGCCGGCGATCAGGCGAGGTCGAATCGGTCTGCGTCCATCACCTTGACCCACCAGCGCTGAGCAGGCGAAATGCTCCAAGGCGAAAAGGAGGCCGGAATTCACACACCCCTCCGACACCTCAACAGCGAGGCGGCAGCCAGCGGCACCGAGCGGCAAATCGTTCGTGTCGGAGGGGGGACTTGAACCCCCACGTCCCGGAGGACACCAGGTCCTTAAC
>JBPCTP010000573.1:0-4220 GCA_051011615.1 Microthrixaceae bacterium
GGGCTAGCCGCTTTCATCATCAGCGACTTCACCTTGTGGGTGACCCACCTGATAATGCACAAGGTGCCGTTCTTGTGGCGGATCCACGAGGTTCACCATTCGCCTACGACCATGACGATGTTTGTCGCCGACCGCGCGCACCCTGGCGAGATCGTCTTCCGCTCACTGTTCGGACTTGGTGTGATCGTGGTCCTCGGTCCGACTGTGCGCAACCTTGAATGGCTGGCCATTTTCGCGACGGGCGTTTCATGGTGGCTGTTCCTAGTGCATGCAAATCTGCGGTTGAGCCTGGGGCCGCTCCGATACCTGCTCGTCACACCACAGAGCCACCGCATCCATCACTCGGCCAGGCCGGATCACTGGGACTCGAACTACGGGTTCGTCCTCTCCGTTTGGGACTGGCTGTTCCGGACTCAGCACCGCGACAACGTGTCGTACCCGCCGACGGGGATCGGCCAAGAACGCTTTCCCTTCCCGCGGTCTCCGGCGCCCGTGGAGATGGCTTCAGCGTTCTCGGCCCAAATGGCCTGGCCTTTCCATCAGGCATCGGAGAACGAAGGCTGAACCAGTCGCTCGGCGTCGGCCGAAGGGCCGTCACGACGTTCTCGAGAATCGTCGCTTCGTGCCCGAGTTCGCTCATGGCATGGCCAGGCCGTTGCTGCTAGGAAGGCCCCATGAAGATCGAGCTTCGCGGATCGGCGACTCCACCATGAGCGGACGGATCGACCGCGACACCTACACGGTCACCGACGACGAGAAGCGACACTTCGACATCAACGGGTTCGTCCACCTGCAGGGCCTGCTGACAGACGCAGAGGTCACCGAACTCGAAGTTGTGTACGACCGGTTTCTGCGTCGTGAGATCGAGGTCCCGGGCAAGGACTACTGCGACATGGCCGGCGACTACGGCCGCGAACCCGACGAATTCTCGATCATCAACGTCATGTTGCCGCGGCGCTACTTCCCGGCGTGGCAAGGCAACGTCTTCGAGCGCCGTGCCGCGTCAGTGGCCGCCCAGCTGTGTGGCGACAGCATGGCGATCGACTACGACCAGCTTCTCGCGAAGCAGCCGTTCAAGGAAGATGCCATCTTCGCATGGCACCAGGACATGGCGTACTGGCCTGACACACCTGACACCCGCACCGCCACCTTGTGGCTTGCCATCGACGACTCGACGCTCGAGAACGGCTGCATGCGATTCGTGCCCGCCACCGTGGCCGAGACGACGCTTCGTCCGCACGAGCCGCAGTTCGGAGATCGCGGCGACTCGCACGCCCTGGGCACCGACCTGCAGCCCGGTGACGACGTGGTTCCAGTGCCGATCTCACGCGGTGACGTGACCGTGCACAACGAGCGGGTCATGCACGGGTCGGGCGGGAACAGCACAGCCGGCTTCCGCCGGGCGTACGTCCTCGCGTTCCGGTCCGAGCCGACCATCGCGATCGAACGCGAGCTCGGCTTCACCCATAGCCACAACGACGACGGCAAGGTACTGGATCAGGTCGGCGTCGAAACGACGTCTCTCGCTGACAGGCCGTAGTAGTGCCGCTGGAGGGATTCGAACCCTCGATCTTCGGATTAAAGGTCACCACGCGCCCGTCGTGTCCTATGGGGCCACATCACCTGTGATCGCTCATTCGGCTGGCCAGCAGTCTGCTTGCTGGAGCTGATGGGTGGTGTCATCGGCCACGGTCGGCCCCGAACGTGACCTGTCTGGTAGCTCGGTGGTAGCTGCGGTGACCATCCCGAACCGGCGGTAGTTGATCCTCAGAGACGACGTTCGGGGACGCGCGTTCTGGGACAGCCTGCATCTCACAAGTCGAGTGCGCGGGATACCGGGTGGCACGATGGCGCCCGTCGTAGCCACGCGGCAGAGCGGTTGATCTGGTGTCAGAGCGCTGGCACCCCTCGGTCGAGGTCGAGCGCGAACTCGGAGATCAGCATCGCCCACGCGGCGACGGCGGCTCCTATGTGCGCCCGTTGGTCGTCGGTACGGGAGCCGGCGACGAACAAGGCGAGCAAGACTGCCCAGCCGATGACGGCGGCAGTCGCCGAGGACCCGTCGATGAGCCAGGCGTTCATCACGATCGCCCAGATGGCGATCGCCGCCAGCAGCGGAAATGCCTGATGTGATTTGTCGAAGTATTGGACCCTGGCGGCGACGGCGTCACCGCCGGTCGGGGTCGGTAGGAAGAAGAGCCAGGCGAGCGAAACGAGGAGTGGCGCGATCGAGACGAAGATGAAGTGGTGGTAGTCCCATCCCTCGGTGACAAGGAGAGGCGATCGCCACCACACGAGCAGGAGGGAGGCAAACAACCAGATGCACCACGATGTGTGCATCCAGTACGGCCGGAACCCGCTGTGAGGGTTGAGCAACTGTGCCATGGTGATCATGATGAGCAACGCGACCGAGATCACGAGGCTCGCCAACCAGATGGCGATCACGCCGCCCTGGATCGGAGCGGTCTCGCCCTGGCGCAGGTTGCCGTCGATCACTTCTGCCGCTTGACCAGCCGCGATCACGAGCGCGCTCCCCCACACCACGATCGAGCCGAAGATGTGGACGCTGCTGTTCCTGATGATCGCCAAGGCGACGGCCGCCACGGCGACGATTCCGCCGAGCACGCCTAGGGCGCCGCTGCCTTCCTTGATTGCGAGGTCGTAGTAGGCCAGCCATGCCAGCGAACCGGCGAGCAGGCCGAAGAACCATGGCGATGCTTGGAGGTACCGAGCAGTCCCGCCTGATTCGACGTAGCTCGGGTCCGGCGAGATGACGTAGGCCGTCAGGAACATCAGGATGGCACCGAGGACCATGTACAGGAACTCGCCGAACGTCCAGTCCGGCTGGGCGAGGACATCGATCACGGGCCAGTAGGCGGCGAAACAGAAGAGCCACATGAAGACGACCCAGCCGATCTGCACCCACCACACCCGGGCACCGCTGGCTCGGTCGATGATCATCCGGAACCCGAAGATCAACCTGACAAACGCTTGTGCATAGATTGCGGCGCTCGCTACGAGGACGAGAATCCAGGTCGGCCAGATGGCCGCGCTCAACTCCGCAGGGTCGATCACGATTCAGTGCCTTTCCTGCTCGCCGTCGAGACGCGCACGCCGCTAGAGAGCATCGCAGCTTGACGATAGGCCACACATCACCCCCTGAGACAGTCTCACCTCAGCAGCCTTACGCAGGCCGAGCCACTTGGTCTTCGACGGACTGAGCACGGAATGGCGACGCGTGCGAAACTCCAAGCTCGATCGGCTCTGTCGCCGAGCTAGAAGGGAAGACAAGCCATGAAAGGTACGGAACGAATCAAGAGTCGGCAGGAGACCGGCCTCTACACGCGGACTACCGGGTACGGCGCGGACGATGTCGTGACGAGCTGGGAAGGCAGGGGTGCGGCTGGTGAGCTGCTCGGGATCATCGAACTCACCGTGAACATCCCGTTCATCCCCGGCAACATCAACAACGCCTCCACGTTCGACTTTCCGGTTCGCCACGAGTCGATGGGCGATATCGACCCCCACTGGGTCGTCTCCGACGAACCGCACCCCGAAGTCATCAAGCGCGCCGTCGCCGCAGGGCAACGACTGCAACAGCGTGGCTGCCGAGCAGTCATGGGCAACTGCGGGTTCTTCGCCAATTACCAGAACGTCGTAGCCGCTGAACTTGACGTGCCATTCTTCGGCTCCAGTCTGATGCAGATACCGATGATGCTCGCCTCGATGGGCTCGGACCAGATCGTGGGAGTCCTGACCGCCAACGGACCAGCGCTGGAGGGAGCGGACGCACTGGAGCAGTCTGGTGTCGCGAGCCGTGACCGACTGGTCATCTACGGGATGCAGGACGAACCGGAGTTTTCGTCCAACCTGCTCAGCACCACTGGGCGGCTCCGCCCCCAGTTGATCGAGAACGAGCTTGTCGCGAAGGCCACTCAGATGGTCGAGGACCACCCCAACATCGGCGCGATCTGTCTGGAGTGCACCGAGTTTCCACCACACGCCCACGCGATCCAGAACGCCGTGCGCCGACCGATGTGGGGGTTCACCACCCTGGCGCACTGGATTCACGACGGCCTGGTTCGGCACAGGTACAAGTGCTGGAGGTAGACACCAAGCCACTACAACGGGTCCGCTCGGCATCAACCCGTGCGAGTTGCCCGAGCGCAGGCGATCGCTCGGGCCAACCGCGGCCTGCGGCATAGCCGTCGCGGTGGGCC
>JBPCTP010000574.1:0-3364 GCA_051011615.1 Microthrixaceae bacterium
ACCCTGGGCGACTTCTTTTTGCCTTTTGGGTAGACAAGACAAGACGAGGTGGGGCCGGGGCAAAACGCCTCGGGCTCACTCGACTGCTTTCAGGATCAGGTCACTTGGGCTGCATACGCATGCCCGAGTCGATACGGACCGACTCACCGTTGAGGTAGGAGTTGCGGATCAGCTCCATCGCGAGCGATGCGTACTCATCGGATTCGCCCAGGCGCTTCGGGAAGAGGCAGCCGACGCCGAGTCGCTCCTTGAACTGCTCCGAAGCCTCACCCTCGCCGTAGATCGGCGTGTCGAAGAGTCCGGGGATGATCGTGTTGACCCGCACGCCGACAGCGGCGAGGTCACGGGCGCACACAAGCGTGATGCCCACAACACCGGCCTTGGATGCGGTGTAGGACGCCTGGCCGATCTGACCCTCCAACGCCGCGATGGATGCGGTGTTCACGATTGCGCCGCGCTGGCCGTCCTCGTCAGGCTCGTTGGCGGACATGGCCGTTGCCGCGAGGCGGATGCAGTTGAAGGTGCCGACGAGGTTGATGTCGATGACCTTCTTGAACACATCGAGGTCGTGCGCTGATTCGTACTTGCCGTCCTTGCCGATGGTGCGAGTGGCGAACCCGATGCCGGCCGAGTTGACCAGCGCCTTGGGCGGGCCGAGTTCCTTGGCCTTCTCGACGGCGGCTATGACCTGGTCGGTGTCGGTCACGTCGGTTGCCATGAAGGCCCCGTCGACGTCTTTCAGGATCGCCTCGGCCTTTTCGGCCTGGTGCTCGAGGTCCATGATGACGACCTTGGCGCCAGCCGCCCCGAGAGCCCGCGTGGCGGCCTCTCCGAGCCCTGAGGCTCCCCCGGTTACGAGTGCAGATGCTCCGTTGATGTCCAGCATGTGCCGCACTCTATTGACCGCTCGGTCAAGTTCGCCAACTCGTGCTGCCTTCGCCCCGCCGCCGACCCCAGAGTGCGAGCAGGGCAACGGCACACCCGACGAGCAGCTCGGGCTCGGCGACGGTGCGAAAGCGTGGGTTGCCATGCGACAACAGCGCAGTGGTGGCCACCATCGCGATCGGCGCGAGCAGTACGACCGTCTTCCTGCCGCTGCCCCTCAGCAACCAGATCCCTGCCGCACCGGCAACGAGAGTGGCGACCCCGGTGATCCTCACCGCCCACTGGAACCACTCGGTGCGGGTCTCCTCCGCGTCACGACGAACCAGGTCCGACGGTCCCCAGAGCCCCCACACACGGAGTTCGCGGGCAGTGAGCACCAGCGGCAATCGATCGAGGTTGTCGCGCAGGTGATCCACGGCATCACTTCGGATCTGTTCGGTCCACTCAGATTCCCCCAGCTCGGCACGCAGTTCGGGGCGTGTGCATTCGTACTCCCAGGATCCGATGGATGGCCCTGAATAGGTGCTGTCGCAATTGGAGCCGGCCAGTGCGGTGGCGGGCGAGACGTTGGAGATCGTCGCGTCATCGACCGCTGAGTTGTTTCGCAACACCCACGGCGCGATGACCGCGAGAACGACCAGCCCGGTACCGATCACTCCGATCCAGCGCTCCCGCACCGGATTGCGCGCCCACCAGAGGATCGGCAACACCAGGAACACGACCAACATGAGTGCTTCGGTGCGCGTGAGCGCCGCCAGGCCGAGGGCGACGCCGAGCCCGACCCAACTCCACCACTCACCTGAATCACCGGCGCGTAGCGCAAGCAGCACAGCGGCGGTCACGAGTGGCACGTACAGCACCTCGGACATCAACGACCCGTCCGCCGCGATCAGCATCGGCGACACGGCAACCAGCGCGGCTGTGACCACGCCGGAACGATCACCCGCGAGGCGACGAGCCATCACGGCGGCGAGCACGACCGTGGTTGCACCGACGAACGCACCGGCGAGCTGAGCGACCGTCTCGGATGTCCCGAACACAGCCTGCACCGCGGCGAGAAACGCCGGGTAGAGCGGCGGAAAGTTCGCCGTGGCGACCGTGTCGCCGGTGGTGAAGAGGGTCTCGGGGTCCACAAAGCCCAGGCCCTCCCGAATGGACCCACCGACCAGCAGGTACCAGGTGGCATCGGCGCCGAGCTCAATGTCGCGCGCCACCAGCAACACATAGGCCACGCGCACAAACAGACCCAGTGCCGCAATCGCACCGACGCGGGTCCACCAGCCGTTTCGCTGCCCCGCCAGTGTCGGGCGCCCTACGACCGAATCGTCGGCCGCTGTCTCAGCGGCTGGATCGACAGCATCCACCCGTGCGGTCTACCAGTCCGTCTGGCTGTTCTGTACGACTGAACCGAGTTCGTCCGGTGGCATCGCGTCGTTGCGGCGCGATGCCACTGCGTGAATCGAGATCAGTGGCCCGGCAGTGTTCGAGGATCGGGCCGACGCCGGCAGATAAGACAGTGCTGGATGAGACAGTCCGGAATCAGACAGGGGCGGCGGCCTCGGCCTGGGCCTCGGGCTCGGCGGGTTCGAGGATGTAACGGTAGGCGACTCCGCCGATGATTCCGCCCACTATCGGTGCGAGCCAGAACAACCAGAGCTGGGAGAGATTCTCGCCACCCACGAACAAGGCCGGGCCTGTGGAGCGGGCCGGGTTGACCGAGGTGTTGGTGACCGGAATCGAGATCAGGTGGATCAATGTGAGGGCCAGGCCGATGGCGATCGGGGCGAATCCGGCCGGTAGGCCCTTGCGTGTGGCGCCGAGGATCACCATGAGGAACCCGGCGGTGAGTACTACCTCAATGACCAGTGCAGCAAGCAGGCTGTAACCGCCGGGTGAGAGGTTGTCGAAGCCGTTTGTGGCGAACTCACCGGCCTCGCCTGCGACGATCTCGAACCCGTCGACGCCATTGGCGACCACGAACAGGATTCCGGCACCAGCGATCGCTCCGAGCACCTGGGCGACGATGTACGGCACCACCTCGCCCGGCTCGTGCTTGCCGCCGGCCAGCAGGCCGAGGGTTACTGCCGGGTTGAAGTGACCACCCGACACGTGACCGAAGGCGTACGCACCGCTCAGCACGGTCAGGCCGAACGCGAACGACACGCCGAGGAATCCGATGCCGGCGGGGAACCCTGCATCGGTGAGGAATGTGGCAGCAAGCACGGCGCTGCCGCAACCTCCCAACACCAACCAGAGAGTTCCGAGGAACTCGGCTCCTAGCTTGCGACCCATGAAGATCTCCTTTGCCCGGCTCTCCCGCAAGCGAAACTACATCCACGCCCCGAGTCGCTCGGGGAATTCGGTGCGCGCAGAGACCTCAAGGCGCTTTGGTCTGGACGACTGAGGTGCCGAAATCGAGTCGCCCAAGGTCACTGGTGACCGCCGGCGACTCGAAATCCCCGCTTCAGTCAGCCAGACC
>JBPCTP010000575.1:0-7018 GCA_051011615.1 Microthrixaceae bacterium
AGCAACGGGCACCGAGGGAGTCGTCGATGCGCGCGTCGTCGCCGATCCGGCCGAGTCGGGCCGCACAGTGGTGCGTGTCATGCCCGAAACCTCTGTGGATTCCGAGGAGACATCAGAGCTGGTCAACACCCTGCGCGAAGACCTCGAGGTTGCCGCACCCGACGCGCTACTGGGAGGTCCGGGTACGCAGAACACCGACCTCACCTCGGCGCTCATGGGTTCCGCGCCCCTGGCGATCGCAGCGATCATGGTCGTGGCTTTCATCTTGTTGCTGGTCGTGTTCCGCAGCTGGGTGATTGCAGTGGCTTCGATCATCTTCAACCTTGTGGCGGTGGCGGCGAGCTTCGGGTTCGCGACGATCGTGTTCCAGCACGGCATCGGTGCCGGACTGCTGGGCATCGAGCACCAGGGATTCGTGGATGCGTGGGCGCCGCTGTTCTTCTTCGCCCTACTCTTCGGATTGTCGATGGACTACCAGCTGTTCCTGCTCGCCGCCATCAAGGAACGCCATGACATCACCGGCGATGCGCGACTGGCGGTGAAGGAGGGCGTGGCCCGCACCGGCAGGCCCATCACGAACGCCGCACTGATCATGATCGTGGTGTTCCTGGCCTTTGGTGTGACCGGTCCCATCCCTCCGACGGAGCTCGGAGTGACCCTGGCGGTGGCGGTTGCCCTGGATGCCACCGTGATCCGAATGATGCTGGTTCCATCGCTGCTCGGAATGCTGGGCGAGCGGGCGTGGGGCATCCCCGACTGGCTGGACAAGCGGCTACCGGCGATCGACTTCAGTCACTGACGAACCCGAGAGGTGCGCGTAACGTCTAGCTTCGGCCACATGGTTTCCAGGCTGATCGCAGGCGCGGCGGTTGGAGCGGCCGCGGTGGTGGCATATCGCCGTTGGGTCAAGCCATGGCAGGAGCGCTGGGGAGCGACCGAGGCGGAGATCGAGTCGCCCCTTCCGGGAGACGAACATGTGCCAGAACCCGCAACGCAGCGCACCCGCGCCATATCGATCGACGCCAGCCCCGAGGACGTATGGCCGTGGGTCGTGCAGATCGGAGCCGACCGTGGCGGCTTCTATAGCTATGACTGGCTCGAGAACCTCTTCGGTCTGAAGATCCACAGCGCAGGACAGATCGTGGATGCGTGGCAGGACCTGCGTGTCGGCGAAATCGTCGCTGCTGACCGACGCCGTAGCGGTGGATGGGCTGTGGCCGAGCTGGAACCGGGCGAAGTGCTGGCCCTGATCCTCGCCGACGTGTCGACCGGGCGAGCGGTGACACGCGATGAGGGCATGCGCTGGGAGTTCCTTTGGACGTTCGCCGTACAGCCGGGACCCGAAGGCGGAACGCGCCTGCTGGTACGCGAACGCACCGGATTCGGCAGCAGCCTTGGCAAGATCGTCATGGCACCGGTCGATCTCGTCAGCTTCGCCATGACCCGCCGGATGCTCATCGGCATCCGATCCAGAGCCGAGACGTCCGCAGAATTCCAGATCGGGGCCTGAGTCCGTAGCAGTAGGGTGCGCGTAGTGGGCGAGATCTCATTCACCCAATCCATCGAGACCTCGCTGAGCTGAGCGAGGTGCTTGCGGGGGTCAGGAAATGGTTGGGCGGGATGAAATGACAGGTATCCCGGGTTCCATGGAACTGACGAAGTTCGAGCAGGACGTCGCTGCTGTGCTCGACTCGTTGGGGCGGGGCGATGTAGCGACCTATGGCGAGGTGGCGGCCGAAGCCGGCCATCCTGGTGCGGCTCGCGCGGTGGGCTCCTTCCTGCGTCGATCGGGGAGTGATGCCGTCCCATGGTGGCGTGTGGTGAACGCAGCAGGCAGGCTCGTGCCCGGCCACTCGGTCGAACAGGCGGAGCTTCTGCGTGCCGAGGGCGTCGAGGTGGTCGACAACCGCGTCGTCCCAGGGCAGTGACAGAGGCGTGTTCGCCGCCCGTTGATAGACAAGCCCGTTGTTAGTTGGACGAAGTCTCGGGGCTCTCGTCGCGGAACGGGCAGTGTCGACATGCGCTGTCGCAACACTCGCCGCGGTTCGCCAGGAACGCAGCGGTGAACACCACGAGTCCGGTGGCAGGGTCGACGTAAGTGTCCGATCCGGCGTTCACGGCGGCCCGGTGGGCCGCTTCCGCGATGTCGTCCATTGTGTGATGCTTGCTCATGGACAACCTCGCGCGTCGGCACTGCCACCTGTGGTCGAGCGACTGCCAAGGAGTCGCACCAGGATCCACGCAACCGGAGGATCCGAGCACGCGGGAGGTAACGTCGTGGCTACGGTGCGGACATGGCACTTCGCGTAGGCGTACAGCTCCACCCCCAGGCAACCTCGCTCGATGATCTGCGCGCGGCATGGAAGGCCGCAGACCAGATGGGGGCAGACTCCATCTGGCTCTGGGATCACTTCTTCCCGCTGTACGGCGATCCCGACGCCGAGCACTACGAGGCATGGACGCTCATGGCGGCAATGGCTGTGGAGACCGAGAATGCTCGGCTGGGCACGCTCGTCACCGGCAACAGCTACCGGAACCCGGAACTGCTGGCCGACATGGCGCGCACCACCGACGTCCTTTCAGGAGGACGTCTCTACCTCGGAGTGGGATCCGGATGGTTCGAGCGTGACTACGACGACTACGGCTACGAGTTCGGCACCGCCATCGGACGCCTCAGGCAGCTCGAAACCGATGTCCCCCGGATGAAGGATCGACTCGGGAAGCTCAATCCACCGCCGCTTGGTGACCTGCCGCTACTGATCGGTGGTTCCGGCGAGAAGGTCACTTTGCGCCTGGTCGCGGAGCATGCCGATGCCTGGAACACCTTCGGCCCACCGGATCACTTCGCGGCCAAGAGCGCAGTGCTCGACCAGTGGTGCGCGGATCTCGGCCGGGATCCACGGGAGATCGAACGCACCGTGGCCATCGAAGGCAACGATGTCGAAGATGTCGGTCGATACGTCAAGGCCGGCGCAAGCCACGTCATAGTGATGATCGGGCCGAAGTTCGATCTGGACCCACTCGCCAGACTCATCGACCAGCGGGGCGAGTACGACGAGACGTAGCCATACCCAGCGGCAAACTACCCGCGGCCGCGTCCCGCCGAGTCGCTGTGGCTAGAGCTCGAACAGCAGGTGGTGGCTGAGGTCGCCGGTGAGGTCCACGAACATCTCGCGGGTGTCGAAGCACCACTCGCCCTCCACCACTTGGAACGTGTCGCCGTAGCGTCCGGCGATGATGGCCTGCAGCGGAAGCTCGTCGGTCGCCTGGAACACGGTGTAGTAGCTGCGTGCGCTGGCTGCACACCCATCTTCGGCCACCTCGATCGTCACGTTCGTGATCACGTGCTTGGTGCGCGGCGTGCCGTCGTGGTGGATGCGGGTGGTGCTCTCGTACATGCCCCGCACGGCTTCGGCGCCTTCGAATACCACGTCGGGAGCGGCCTGGATGCGTCCATGGCGAAACAACTCGGCTACTGACCCGAAGTCTCCCGAGTCGATGCGTTCGGCATAGGAGTGGATGAGGTTCTCGATCTGGCGGGCGTGGTCGGTCATGTGCTCGGTGGTGTCAAGGCGTGGTTTTCAGCCGGCGCGACGCGCCCAGGGGCGGTCGGGATCGAAGAGGTGCATGTTGAACTCGCGCGACAGGTCCTCGAACACGCGGATTCCCCGCACGCTGTTGCCGTGCAGGTCCAACCTCGGCGAGAAGGTGGCGACTCCGCCGACGCCGGGGATCATTCCCAGGATGCCTCCTCCAACACCACTCTTGGCCGGGATACCCACGGTGAACGCCCATTCACCTGCGTAGTCGTACATTCCGCAGGTGAGCGCGACGGTCATCATGTCGCGCGCCACCGTGGGAGCGATCACCTGCTCGCCGGTTGTGGGGTGCAGGCCGTGGTTCGCAATCGTTGCGCCGATCATGGCGAGATCCTTGGCGCTGACCAGTACTGAACACTGTGCGAAGTAGAGGTCGAGGGTTTCCTCCACCCGGTCCTCGACGATTCCCCTGCTCAGCATCAGGTAGGCGATTGCCCGGTTGCGGTTCCCGGTGCGTCGCTCCGATGCCCACACGGCGGCGTCAACCTCGGGCCGACGACCCAGGTATCGCTCATAGGTCGTCCGGAGTGTCTCGACCCGGCCGCTCACCCCCTCGCCCGCGACGAGGTCGGTGACGGCTATCGCTCCGGCATTGACCATCGGATTGGGAGCGCGGTTGGCGTCATCGTCGAGCACGATGGCGTTGAAGCTCTCACCGGTTGGCGCGACGCCGACACGTTCCAGCACTGCCTCGCGACCGTGTGTCTCGAGGGCGAGCCCGTAGGTGAGCAGCTTCGAGACCGACTGGATGGTGAACGGTTCTTCGCTGTCGCCCACACCCATTTGCGCCCCATCTGTGGTGGCGGCGGCGATGCCGAACTGCTCGGGGTCTACCGTCGACAACTCCGGTATGTAGGACGCAGGTTCGCCGTCGGTCACAGCGGACAGTTGGGCGTGCAGTGCGCCCATGGTCTCGGCGAACCATCGCCGTCTCGCCGCAACTTCGTCTGGTTGTGCCATCTACCGATTCTCCCAGACCAGAGGGCGCGAGCGATGAGTTGCCAAGACATGGGTGCATCTGGCGGCCCGCCGGTTGCACATCAAGTGCCCTGTGCGCCGTAGCGGTCCCAATGTACGACCTCCTCGATCGGGCGACGGGTCGTGGGGCCGTACTTTCCGCGGGCCCAGCCAATCGGGATGATGCACACCGGATTCATGGAACGGGGAAGCCCCAGGATCCGGCGAGCTGCCGGAACGAACCAGATCGGGAGTGTCTGCAGCGACGCCCCCAGCCCCACGGCGCGGCATCCCAACAGCAGGTTCTGAACCGCCGGATAGACCGAGCCGTAGAACGAAGCGACCGATATCTGCGGGCGACCCACGGGGCGGTGCTTCAGGTTGCGCCGGTAGCAGGGGATCACGAACACGGGCAGTTCCTCGAAGTGCTCGGCCTGCCACTCGCCGGGCTTGATCTGGCGCTGCCGCACCTCGTCGTTGCGAGCGGCCCACCGCTCGAGCGGGCTGAATGTCCGGTACAGCGGCCGGTAGAGCTTGGCCAACCGCTCCTTCTGAGCGGGATCCTCGACGACGATGTAGCACCAGTCCTGGGTATTGGAACTGGTTGGAGCCTTGAGGGACAGCTCCAGAAGCGGCAGCAGCACCTCGCGCGAAACCGGATCGAGGTGCAGACGCCTTACCGCCCGCTGCGTGCGCATCGCCTCGGCCATCGGCATGTCCAGCCGAGCCAGTGCATCGGCTGCATCCGGAGGAACGAACGGCACTGAGTCGGAAGGCATGGCCACAAACTAGGTCGCAGTCGCAGCATGACCAGATGGGGAGTGGCGGCGCCGCCGAACAGATTTCCTCGAGCTTTGTGTCAGGAACCGGGTTCCGGCGGATCTGGACCGGTGAGCACCTGCACCGCGCAGATGAAACACCAGGAGGCCCACCATGAAGTGCCGCATCGCAGTCGCCACAGTCACGGCAGCACTGACAGCCATCACCGCAGTTCCGGGGATCGCTTCCGCTTCGCAGGTGACTCGTTCCGAGGACGCTCGAGCGAAGTCGACCGACGCAACCAAGTCGACGGGAAGTAGCCGGGCGCCAGCTACACATGGTGGCCCCCTCGGTGAAGTTCCCGGCGCCGCAGCACTAGCCGACGTGGGTCCTGCCAACGTCGCCCAATTCGAGCACGAACCGTTCCAGGGCCTTTCGGCGGATGCCGCTACCCATGTGATCGGCTCGATCGACCCCGACCAGCTTCCGCCTGTGGGAATGGGCCTCGTCTACCTGCCCCAGGGCGGTGGCGCACCGGATGCGAGCGCCTTCCCGTCTCCCTCGGCGCTGTCCGGCGGATACGGGTGTGCGATCAGCTGTATCGAGGAGGGTCTCGCCTATCCACGTGGCTTCGGAGCCGAACTCGTGGTGGGGACATCGGTGCCGACCCGACTCCTGGCCATCGTCGTTGAAATCACGCCCGGGTACCCCCACGTGGACACCACCAACATCTACTCCTGGAACACCGGGCACTCGTGGGTCCTTGACGATCTCGACCCCGGGATGTCATACGGCGTGACGGTGATCGCAACCGATGGCGACGGGAACCAGGACATTGCCTACGGCGAGTTCACAACGTTGTCCACCCGGGATGTGTCGGTCGATGTCGGCGGCATCGTGATCACCGGGCCGGAGATCGACGCCACGACATCGCTGTGGCTGGGTATCGAAGACGAGGATCTCCGCGACGTGACACCCGGTCAGGGTGGAGTACCGACCTTCGAGGACGTGGGCCGATTCAGCGACTTCGGCATCCTCGTCATTAGAGACTACGAGCCGATACTCGGACCGCTGTTCGGTGAATGCCCGGAGGCTGCTGCGGGCGTCAACGGACCGTACGAGTGGCCCGACCAGGGACACCATGAGGGGGCTTGCAGGTACTGGAACACCGCCCGGCTACAAGGCCTCGATCTCGACGTGTCTCCTGCGGGAGCCACCCGCTGGGACTCGGTCAGCTTCACCGCACAGCTGAGAACGCCTGACGGCTCGGGTGACAGCGTGCCCCCGGGCTTCGGAGATGGCTGGTGGATGGACGTCGTCGCCACCGCCACCTTCCACGTCACCTACTCCTGAGGCGCCGCCACGCGGTTTCGGTCCAGCCTGTCGGATCAATCGACCCAAGGGCCGACACCGCCGATACGGTCGACGCTCACACGCACCACGACAGCAGACGGCGAGTCCCTCATGGCCAGCGGATGCTTGTCGAGTCCCACGTATATGGTGGCCAGCTCGTCCATGAGCTCGGGGCTCGGGCCATCCTCGATGTATGCCGTGCCGTGGATGACCAGGTGCCGCTGGAATCCGCGCTCGTTGCGTTCTGTGTCCTCCACCGAGAGGATCACCGTGGGATCACGTCGAAGGTTGCGAGCCTTGGCACTGGATGCATCGGTGCCGAAGAGGATCTCGTCGTCACGCACCAGCAC
>JBPCTP010000576.1:0-3614 GCA_051011615.1 Microthrixaceae bacterium
TCTCCTGATACGTCGGCAGCGGCCAGAGGTCGTCGGCGATGAGCGATTCGAACTCATCGGCACTCTGGCGCACCGCATCCATGGCCGGGATCACCGACTCGCATGCATGGACCGAACATTCGAGCTCTCCGTCCGACGGCGCGGCCTCCATGGCTGCGTCGAGTACCTCGATGGAAGCGCTCAGTTGTGCAATCGACTCGGTTACGCGTTCCAGCAGGCCCGTATCCGAGGCCAGGCCGGCAGCTGCCATGCTCGCAGCGGTCGATGCCAGATCACCCTGGTACCGAATGGCTGCGGGAAGGACGATCGTGCGCGACATCTCGAGGGTCGTTCGTGCCTCGACCGACACCTTCATGTGGTACTGCTCCAGGTACACCTCGTAGCGGCTGTGCAGCTCGCGACCATCGAGCACGTCGTATCGGGCGAACAGGTCGAGCACTTCTTCGCTGACGAGCTCGGGCAGGGCGTCCACTGTGGTGCGCAGATTCTTGAGCCCGCGCTCCTGCGCCTCCTGTGCCCATTGCTCGGAGTATCCGTCGCCGTTGAACACAACCCGTCCGTGTGCGGTGATGATCTCCTCGAGCACCTTCTGAACTGCCGTGTTGAACTCCACGCCGCTGTCGAGCGAGGACTCGATCTCTGTTGCGATGAAGTCGAGAGAGTCGGCCATCATCGTGTTGATCGACACCATCGGCCCGGCGATGGACTGCATCGAACCCGGGGCTCGGAATTCGAAGCGATTGCCCGTGAACGCGAACGGACTCGTTCGATTTCGGTCGCCGGGATCCGACGGCAGAGCGGGAAGGGTGTCCACACCGATCAGCAGGGTGCCCTTCTCGCGGGATTGCGTGGCTCCACCCTTGGCAACCTGGTCGAACACATCGGCGAGCTGTTCGCCGAGGAAGATCGAGATGATCGCCGGCGGTGCCTCGTTCGCTCCCAGGCGGTGGTCGTTCGACGCACTTGCCACAACTGCGCGCAGCAGGCCGCTGTAGAGGTCCACCGAGCGGATCACCGCTGCGCAGAACACGAGGAACTGGGCGTTCTCATGTGGGGTGTCGCCCGGGTTCAGCAGGTTGCCTTGCGTCGAGTTGCCGAGAGAGAAGTTCACATGCTTGCCGGAACCGTTGACCCTTGCGAAGGGCTTTTCGTGCAGCAGGCATTCCATGCCGTGGCGCGATGCCACACGCTTGAGGGTCTCCATGAGTAGCTGCTGGTGGTCCGTGGCGATGTTGGCCTTCTCGAACACCGGCGCCAGTTCGAACTGGGCGGGAGCAACTTCGTTGTGTCGGGTCTTGGCAGGAATTCCGAGCTTGAACAGCTCCCTCTCGGCGTCCAGCATGAAGCCGAGAACACGTTCGGGAATGGCTCCGAAGTAGTGGTCGTCGAACTCCTGACCCTTCGGTGCCGGCGCTCCGAAAAGGGTTCGTCCCGAGGACATGAGGTCCGGGCGGGCGAAGAAGAAGTGCCGGTCGACGAGGAAGTACTCCTGCTCGGCGCCTGCGAAGGAAGACACTGCACTGACGTCCTCGTGGCCGAAGAGTCGCAACACGCGCTGCGTCTGGGTGTTCAGCGCCTGTTGGGAACGCAACAACGGGGTCTTCTTGTCGAGGGCTTCGCCGGTCCAGGACACGAACACCGTCGGTATGCAGAGAGTGTTCCCGCTCGGGTTCTCGAGGATGTACGCCTCGCTGGTCACGTCCCAGGCCGTGTAGCCGCGTGCCTCGAAGGTCTGACGCAGGCCTCCTTTGGGGAAACTCGATGCGTCGGGCTCGCCCTGGATCAGGGTCTTTCCCGCGAACTCGGCGATCGACGCGCCGCTGCCGTCGGGCTCGAGGAAGCTGTCGTGCTTCTCCGCAGTGAGCCCGGTCAGCGGGTAGAAGACGTGTGCGTAGTGGGTCGCGCCCTTCTCCATCGCCCAGTCCTTCATCGCCGAGGCGATGACGTCCGCGACCGTCGGATCCAGCGGAGCCGCATCCTCCATGGTGGAGAGCACGGACTTGTAGACCGACTTCGGCAAGCGCTGCTGCATGACCGAACGGGAAAAGACGTTTACGCCGAAGATCTCGCCGGGTGGCAGGTCGAGCTCGGGATCCGCGGGTGGCGCCTTGTAGCGCGTGACCGCGTCGATCGCCTGCTTGCGGCCAGGGTGTCCACTCATTGTGCGCTCCATCGTCGGTGATCGGTTGCGGCAAGGTAGCGAGCAGTTGTCACGGCGGTGTTTCGGGTCTGTAAAGACATCCGTGCGAAACACGCTCGCAACACGACTCCGCGACGATCGACCTGATCGGTGCTTCGCGGACAAGGGTGCCGTTTCATCGATGACCTGCTGCCATGGAGAAACAGGAACGCTCAGCCACCGTCACCAGGGTCGTTGGTTCCGCGCGGACGCCGACACAGAAGGTGCTGCTCGGGGTCGGCCTGTTCGTGGCTGTGTGTTTGCTGGCGATCCTCGGTTACATGGTCGCCGGATGGAAGCTCGGCGACGCCGCCTACATGGTGGTGATCACGATCTTCGGTGTTGGATACGGCGAGGTGCAGCCCGTGGACACCTGGCCGCTTCGGTTGCTGACGACCGTGGTGATCGTCGGTGGCTACGGAGCGGTGTTCTTCGCACTGGGCGGGGTTCTTCAGATGATCATCGACGGAGAGATCACATCGGCGTTGGGAGCCAGACGGATGAGCAAGGACATAGACCGGCTCAGTGGCCACGCCATCATCTGTGGCTATGGCCGGATGGGGGTGGCGCTCGCAGCAGAGCTGGCCGAAGCGGGCAAGCCGTTCGTGGCGATCGAGACCGATGAGGCCATTCTTCGCCATTCCGAGGACATCGGACAGTTGGCCGTCAATGGAGACGCAACCGATGAGCGCGTACTCGAAGAGGCCGGAATCCAAAGGGCGTCGGTACTTGCCACCGTCCTTTCCGACGACTCAGCCAACGTTTTCGTGACACTCACGGCTCGTTCCATGAACCCCGAGCTGACCATCGTCGCGAGAGGCGAGAACGCGAGCACGGAGGCGAAACTGCTGAGCTGTGGGGCCGACACGGTCGTGCTCCCAACAGCCATTGGTGCTGCGAAAATGGGCCGCCTGATCACCAGGCCAAGCGCTGAGTTGTTGCTGGATCGGATCACGACCTCGGTGGACACGACGCTGGACATGGATGAGGTCGGTCTCGAGCTCGACGAGATCATCATCGAGAAGGACTCCCGTGTGGCGGGGTCCATGCTCGGTGACATCGAGGTCCGCGGCGCACACGGATACCTCGTGGTCGGCATCCGTCGGCGCGACGGGTCCACGCTCCTGCGCCCGGCATCGGATGTTGCGCTCGAGCCGGGAGACACCGTCATAGTTCTCGGCTACCGGTCCGATATTCCCAGGCTTGTCGGACGTTTCGCGTCGTCGCCCACCAAGGTCAGCTACCGCGGCGTTTCGTCGGCCCAGTGATCCGCTCAACAACGCCGCGCTGGAGTTCCTGGGTGCCGGGATGGCGCTGGAGCGGTCCACAGGGGACGGTTACGGGCGCCGCTCGGAGAAGAAGTCCGCGAGTAGCTCCGCACACTCACGTGCGCGCACACCGCCGCGTGTCGGGAACTCGTGGTTCAGGCGCGGGT
>JBPCTP010000577.1:0-6776 GCA_051011615.1 Microthrixaceae bacterium
GCTCCATACGCCTCGAGGGCCCAGACGCCCGGGATCGACTCGACGGGATCACGGACTCGATCGTGAGCAGTCCACCAACGAGCCTTGGCGGCCAATCTGTCTCGAACGTTTCTGAACTCGCGTCGGATGTCGTGCGATTCGATCTGGCGGACCGGACGCGGGTCGTGCTGCGCCCGTCGGGCACCGAAGAAAAGTTCAAGTACTACTGCGAGGCGATCGAGCCCGTCGACGGCAGTGCGACTCCCGATGACTCGCGCGAACGAGCCGCATCGAGACTCGGCGCCATCGCATCGGACCTGCGCGACCAACTGGGTTGAGGCACGCCTCGTCGATCAGGCCTCTGCTTCGGCGAGAATCGCCTCGGTGCCCGATAGACCCAGTCGGGTAGCTCCGGCGTCGATCATCGCCTGCGCCGTGGCGAGGTCTCGAATGCCCCCCGATGCCTTCACCAGGGCGCGTCCGGCGCTGACCTCGGCCATCAGCGCCACGGCTTCGGTCGACGCACCTCCTGATGGGTGGAACCCGGTGGAGGTCTTGACGAAGTCCGCACCGCCGTCGATTGCGGACTGGGTCGCCATTCGCAGTTGCGGCGCCGACCACAACGCTGATTCCAGGATCACCTTCAGCACGGCGTTGGGCACTGCTGCGCGGACGCGCGCCACATCGGCGGACACGGCCATGTCGTCGCCGTCGGCAATGGCGGACAGATCGGCCACCATGTCGATCTCGGCGGCACCCGACGCCACCGCCAGCGCCGCCTCTGTCGCCTTCGACTCACTCAGGTTGGCCCCGTGCGGAAACCCGACAACCGAACAAACCCGCACCCGGTCGCCGACGACCTCCCGGGCGTACTGCACCATCGCGGGCTGGACGCACACCGACGCACAGCTCCTTGATGCAGCCGTACTGGCAGCGGCCTCGACATCTGCCCGCGTCGCCTCGGGTGCCAGGAGCGTGTGGTCGATCATCGAAGCCAAATCCCTGACCGACACGTGACTGTTGCTCACCGGCCCGCTCCCAACCGCGAGTAGGCCGGCTTAATCACATCGTCGATCAGCCGCAGCCGCTCATCGAAGTGCACGAATGCAGACTTCATGGCGTTGACGGTGAGCCACTGCATCGTGGCGAGGTCGACTCCGTGGTGTTCGGCCATCAACAGGAACTCGTCCGACAGGGACACTCCGCTCATGAGGCGGTTGTCGGTGTTGACCGTCACCCGGAAACGCAGTTCCATCAACAGCCCGAACGGGTGATCCGCGATCGACGTCGCGGCGCCTGTGTGGACATTGGAGGACGGACACATCTCGAGTGGCACGCGCCGGTCCCTCACGTAGTTCGCCAGCGTGCCCAGTACGGGTCCATCGCGGGTCATCTCGATGTCGTCCACGATCCGCACGCCGTGGCCGAGTCGTTCTGCACCACACCATGCCAGGGCTTCCGCTATCGACGGAAGTCCGAAGGCTTCGCCGGCGTGGATGGTTGTGTGGAAGTGGGCACGCTTCACCAGGTCGAACGCGTCCATGTGCCGACTCGGCGGGTAGCCCGCCTCCGCGCCTGCGATGTCGAAGCCCACGACCCCGTGCTCACGGTGGCGAAGCGCGACTTCAGCGATCTCAGCTGAACGCGCAGCGGTGCGCATGGCGGTCGCAAGGAGGCGCACGACGATCGGACTGCCGTTGGCCGTTGCGATGGCTTCACCCTCGGCGAAACCCTCGAGCATCGCCTCCACCGCCTCGTCGAGGCTCAGGCCCTGCTCGGTGCACAGCTCCGGCGCCATGCGCACCTCGGCGTAGACCACACCGTCGGCGGACAGGTCCTCTGCGCATTCCCGAGCCACCCGGCGGATCGCATCGGCATGCTGCATCACGGCCACGGTGTGGGCGAAGGTCTGGAGGTACAACTCCAGGTCACGACGGTTGGCACCCCGCCGGACCATTTGGGCCAGCTCGGCGGGGTCCGTGCTCGGCAGATCGGCGTATCCGTACTCCGCTGCCAGCTCGATCATCGTTGTCGGCCGCAAGCCGCCGTCGAGGTGGTCATGCAGCAGGACCTTCGGCGCTTCGATGGCAAGTTCCGGAGTCAGCTGCACGTCCCAACGCTAACTGGGAATCCGCCCACTGCAGGCCCAGCCATGTGCCGGTGTAGGTTTCGCCGCGATGGCTCCGATGATCGGCTTGGACGGTGACGACACCCTGTGGCACTCCGAGAGCCACTTCGTCACGACCACCGAGCGGCTCGTCGACCTGCTCGGGGCATACCTCGACGACGGCGCCGACGCCGAGGAACACCTGATCGAAGTGGAGCGCAGGAACCTCGAGCTCTTCGGCTACGGGGTCAAGGCATTCACGCTCTCCATGATCGAGACCGCGATCGAAGTCTCCGCCCAACGCATCACCGCTGAGGAGATCCACCGGATCGTCGGATGGTCCAAGGAACTGATGGACCATCCCGTGGATCTGATCGACGGAGTGTCAGAGACGGTTGAGGATCTGGCCAGGGACCACACACTCGTGCTGGTGACCAAGGGCGATCTCTTGCACCAGGAATCCAAGGTCGCTCGCTCCGGGATCGAACGGCACTTCGACGGCATCCACATCGTGAGTGAAAAGGACACCGCTACCTACCATCGGGTGTTGGAGAGCCACGGCGTGGAGCCTCAGGAATTCGTGATGGTTGGCAACTCCCTGCGTTCGGACATACTGCCGGTTGTGGAGCTCGGCGGCAGGGGGATCCACGTCCCCTACCACACCACCTGGGCCCTCGAACGGGTGGACGACGCCGAGTTGCCCCAGGGCGTGGAGCGTGTGGATGACCTCCGGATGCTGCGAGATGTACTGGGCATTTGATCCCGCACAGTTGAGCGCAGCGGGTGGTTGGGTCCACACTTGATTGCACTGCGTCCGAGCGGGGCCGCAGCGTCGAAACGGGACCGAACATGGGGCGAAACACCAAGCGCAGCGTGTACCTCGACGCCCTCCGCGCGTTCGCCCTCACGCGTGTGGTGCTGTACCACTCGACGAACCTCTGGACGGTCACCGCTTTCACAGCAATGCCGCTGATGTTCTTCATCGCCGGATCGCTGTATGCCAACTCCATCGAGCGGCGGCCGCAGAAGCAGGTCACCATCGACCGCTTCCGCCGAATCCTCTTTCCCTACTGGCTCTATGTGGTGGCGATGGTCGTGCTCTGGGCGTACCTGGGGATCCTGGGCGAGGTGAATCCCTTCTCGTGGGTGTCTTTCGTGATGCCGGTGTTGTCCTTCGGAGGTCCGGAGGGCCCCGGCGCCATCGGTTCTGATGTGTCGTTCACCTGGATCGCCCTCTGGTACCTCCAGATGCACCTCATCTTCTCTCTGGCGGGCGGTTGGATGAGGCGCATGCAACAGCGCCATGGAGAGCGCTACTGGATCGCGCTTGTAGCCCTCACAGTGCTTCTGATGCCGATCGGCGTCGGTGGACTGTTCTTCTGGGCGCTTTGCTGGTCGATCGGCTACCTCCAACACGACGGCACACTCTCGGACTGGCTGTTGAAGACCACCCGCTTCGGCTCGACAAGGCGCTGGCAGTTGCTGGCCCTGGCCACCGGTCCGATCGGCTTCGCCCTCTTCTTCACCTTCCACGAGTCGATGACCCTGGAGCCGATCGCCGGCGTGGGCGCACTCTTGCTGGGTGCGTTCTGGCTCGTGCTCGCCCTCGGTTTGCGAGAACGGATCGAGCCCAGCCTCGAGACCGACCGGGTCCGATCCTTCGTGCACTGGATGTCTTCGCGCTCGCTCACCATCTACCTCTGGCACATGGCCGCCGTCTACGCGGTGGTCTCACTGGCACTTCCCGGTTCGGAGTACCCGCTGGCGCGCTTCGCCTGGGTGGTCGCAGCGATGGTGCCCGCGACGATGCTGTTCGGATGGGCGGAGGACCTCGCGGCACGAAAGCGGCCCACGCTCTGGCCCCGGCTGCCGATCCGGCTCGACGGTGCGACGCCGGCGGAACCGACACCGAAGCCGCGTCGCACCAGCGGCAGTGCCAACCCCACACCGGATCCCGGCGGAACCTAGAGCGTTCCGAAGATCCTGTCTCCGGCGTCTCCGAGTCCCGGCACGATGTAGCTGTGCTCGTTGAGCCTCTCATCGAGTGCCGCAAGGAATACCGGAACGTCCGGATGGGAGTCATGCACCACGGACACCCCTTCGGGGCATCCCACGATGCAGAGCAGGCGGATGTCAGTCGCCCCCGCATCCTTGAGCAGGTCCAGCGAATGGGCCGACGAACCGCCCGTTGCAAGCATCGGATCGACCACCAGTACGGGCCGCTCACCGATCCGGTCGGGCAACTTCGCGTAGTAGTCGACGGGCGCCTTGGTCTGCGGATCGCGGTACATGCCGAGATGCCCAACCGCTGCGTCGGGAATCAGCTCCAGAACCGCGTCGACCATGATCAGCCCCGCACGCAGGATCCCGACCACGGCAGGTTCAGGACCCTGGAGATGCTCCCCATGAGCTGTGGCGACGGGGGTCTGCACGTCGACTGACACCGTTGGCAGGTCCGCCGTGGCCTCGTAGGCCGCCAGCAGCGTTATCTCGCGTGCCAGTCGGCGAAACTCGCCGTGCGGAGTTGCCTGGTCACGCAGTATCGACAGCTTGTGACGAACGAGCGGGTGGTCGACCACATGGGTTCGAGGCATTCCCGAAGTGTCGCGCTAACCGAGCAGTGGCTGCGCCAACTCAGCAAGGTCAGCCTCTGGGCGAGCGCCGAGATGTGAGATCACCTCGGCTGCCGCCACCGATCCGAGCATTCCGCAGACGCCCAGCTCCGCACCGATGCTGAAGCCGTGCAGGAAGCCGGCGGCGTACAGATCACCCGCGCCGGTGGTGTCCACCAGATGGTCCACGGGTTCGACCGGAATCTCGATCACGTCGTCAGGTGTCACCACGACGGATCCCTTTTCCGAGCGGGTCAGGGCCGCATACGGGGTGTGCTCTCGCACCGCGGCCACCGCAGCGTCGAAGTCGTCGGTCCCATAGAGAGCGAGGATCTCCGCCTCGTTGGCGAAGAGCAGGTCGACGTGGTTCTCGACCAGGTCCGCGAAAGCCCGGTGATGCCGCTCCACACAGAAGCTGTCCGAAAGGGTTGCCGAAACGGTTCGACCTGCCTCATGCGCGTAGGTCGCGGCCACACGGAATGCTTCCTGTGCCTCCGGAGGGTCGAACAGGTAGCCCTCGAGATACAGGACCGACGCCCTGGCGATGCGATCGCGGTCCACATCGGCCGGACCGAGGTGCACCGACGCCCCGAGGTAGGTGTTCATGGTGCGCTGCGCGTCTGGGGTCACGAGGATCAGGCAACAGCCGGTGCTCGGGCCGTCGCCCGCCAGGGGCACCTCATAGGTGACCCCGGTTGCCCGGATGTCGTGTGAGAAGACGTTGCCGAGCTGGTCGTCGCGGACCTTGCCGAGATACTCGGCGCGACCACCCATCGCTGCAACACCGACGATCGTGTTGGCGGCGGAGCCACCGGAGATCTCCACGGCAGGCCCCATGACCGAATAGATCTCGTCGGCCCGCTCGCCGTCGATGAGCGTCATCCCACCCTTGGGGATCTCGAGACGCTCCACGAGCGAGTCCTCCTCATGGCTGAGGACGTCGACGAGGGCATTGCCGATGCCCACGACATCGGAATCGGCCTTGCTGGGATCCACCGGTGCACGCACGGCGATCGACCATAAGCCAGCGTCGGGCCCGAGGAGGAATCGACACCCGACGCAACCGGGCTGCACTAACCTGCCCGGCCACTGGCCAATGCGGCCAGGTGAACGATCCCCACACACCCGGAGGCCCGAAAGTGAACCGACGATGGATGCGAGTTGCCGCCTTGGCGTTCGCCGCAACAATGATCGCTGGCGCTTGCGCCTCCGAGGATGACGGCGACAGCTCCGACGATGAATCGAGCAGTGGCAGCGACGGCGGCGGCGTCGTCGCATGTCAGGTCACCGACACCGGCGGGGTGGACGACCGCTCATTCAACCAGACCGCCAACGACGGCCTGGTTCGTGCCGAGGACGAGCTCGATGTCGAGGGCAAGGTGCTCGAATCACAGAGCGAAGCCGACTTTGAACCCAACCTCGACGCATTCGTCGACCAGGGGTGCGACCTGATCATCCCGGTGGGCTTCCTTCTGGGCGACGCAACACAGGCCTCGGCCGAGGAGAATACAGACCAGAAGTATGCGATCGTCGATTATGACCTGTTCGACTTCGACGCCGAGGAGGACGTTGCGCTGGACAATGTCCGGGAACTGACCTTCGCCACCGACGAGGCGGCATTCCTGGCCGGGTACCTGGCTGCGGGCTCCAGCGAGACCGGAAAGGTCGGAACCTTCGGCGGTCTCAACATCCCGACGGTGACAATATTTATGGACGGCTTCCTCGCAGGTGTGAACCAGTACAACACCGACAACGGCACCTCTGTCGAGCTGCTCGGCTGGGATGGCAGCGACGGACTCTTCACGGGGGACTTCGAGGACCAGGACAAGGGCAAGCAGACCACCAAGTCACTGATCGACGAAGGTGCTGACATCGTGATGCCGGTGGCGGGTCCGGTTGGGCTCGGCTCCGTCGAGGCGGCGAACGAGGCAGAGGGCGTGAAGCTCATCTGGGTGGACACCGACGGCTGTACCTCGGTGCCCGATTCGTGTGACCTGTTCCTCACCTCGGTGCAGAAGAAGATGGACCTCGCGGTTTATGAATCGATCAAGTCGGTTGTCGACGACAACTTCGAAGCT
>JBPCTP010000578.1:0-2847 GCA_051011615.1 Microthrixaceae bacterium
ATCGGAAAGAGGGCCTCCAGGCGTCCACCTGCAATGTAGAGGGGCATGTCCGGGCCGGGAACGTTCGACACGACCACGTTCACCGGCGGCGGGGTACGCGAGGCAAGTCCGGCGCCGGTGTACATGCGCGCGGCGAGTGCGATCAGCCCGGGCGGTGTCGTCTCGGTTAGCCCCATGATCTGGTGTGCCGCCATCGCCTCGCGCATCTCCTTGGCGGACTGAGTCGACTCGTGGATGGCGAGCAGTCGCTCGCCGGGGTCGTCGATGTCGGTCGCCAGGCTCGTGAAGATCGAACCGACCTTGTTGCCCACCTCGCCGTCATCGCCGCTCACGCGCAACGACACGGGGCACTGGGCGATGAGGGTTGCGTCCGGGAGGCCGTCGACGTCCAACAGGTAACTGCGCAACGCGGACGAGACAAGCGCGAGCACGACGTCGTTGAGTTTCACGCCGTACGCGTCCTTGACGGCCTTCACACGATCCAACTCGAGACGGGAGGAGGCGAAGGAGCGACGGGGCGTGGGGTCACTGTTGAGAACCGTGCGCGGGGCGGTGAGCGGCATGCTCAGGTGAGAGTCGCTGCGTAGTATCGGTACCGCAGACGCGACTTGTTGAACGGACTGCCGTGTGAAGCGCGCAATGCGAAATGGCGTTCGGATCGCCGTGCGCAGCGCAGCGCGAGCCAGCATCTCCGCGCCGGACGGCATTCGCGGGCTGACGATCTCCTGGTGCTTCTCGGTGGAGGACACCCTGGGCTCGGGTTCAAGGTCGAGCAGCACCTCGGCGAGGCCCGCACCGGAGACGCCGTCGACGATCGCGTGATGCATCTTCTGATAGATCGCAACCCGGCCCCCCGCCAGCCCCTCGATGCACCATGCCTCCCAGAGCGGTCGGGAGCGATCCAACTTGTAGGCAGCCAGGCGGCCGATCACGTCACCGAGTTCCTTCGCACCGCCGGGTCTCGGCAGTGCTATCCGACGGATGTGATAGTCGAAGTCAATGTCGGGTTCTTCAACCCAGCTCGGTCGGTCCAGACCGAATGGCACATCAACGAGCTTCCAACGCAGCTGCGGGACTTCCGGCACTCGGGATATGAGCAGCTCGCGGAAGCGCTCGAAGGTCCATTCCTGGGGAGCCGATTCGGCGTCGACCACCATGAGGCCCGACACGTGCATGTGCCAGTTGGCCGTCTCTCCGTACAGGAAGGCAGCATCCTGTCCGCTCAATTGCTTCATCTGTACCCCTGACCCGACTCTGCCGTGCGACTCATGATCGCACGGGAACAGCGGCCACGCCCGTTCGGGTCGACACCCCATGGCGCCTGTGTACTCTCGGGACCGGAACCACCATGCAAGAGCCTCAGCCGAACAGTTCTGCGTTCTGCTGCGCCTCGACGATGAGTGCATCGGCATCCGGTTGGAGCAGGAATCCGGCCTGCACGGCTTTCTCTGCCGAAGCTGCGAACTGTTCGAGGTAGACCTCGGGCGTTCCGTACATGGCCACGATCGTCTCGGTGTCGAACGGGAGCGTCTGACCGAACAACGCGCACAACGAGACCTCCCCGCCGTCGAGTCCCTCTGGCGGATCCCCGATGGGAGCATTCACGGGTACGTCGACCAGCGGCGTGCGGATGCCACCGATGACGATCGAGTTCTCGTCCCGAACCAGTTGGGGCTCGCCATCGGTTCCGTCCTCGATCTCGAAACGGGGGCTCTTCGGCGGGGCTTCACCGCCTGCGACCCATTCCACGAAGCCGTGGAGGCCAGCCGAGAGAACTTCCTTGTGCGGACCGGTGTTGATCGGGTCCTCACATCCCAACAAGCTGCCCGCCGACGGGTCCCTCGGTCCGCCCGTGATCGCACGGATCAGCTGGGCGTCGGCGTGCGCCGTCCCGGCCGCCTCCCAGATTCGGATCAGATCGGTGTCATCCTGGCGTGCACCTGCGTAGCCGAGCACCGTCATGTCGGTCTCGGCCTGGAACACGAGCACCGGTATGTCGAGGTCGGTGCGGATGAGCACCGCATCGGATTCGATGGCGGATTCCGCCTCCCTGTCGACGTCACCCAGGCCCTGAAGTGGAGCCGCAGCCCCTCCGCGGGAGTGGATGATCAATCCGTCGTAGGTGGGATCCATGGGTTGGATGGCATTGGCGTAGGTGGTGAGGAAGAACGCTGATTGTGACTCGCCCAAGCCGATCACGTTCTCTACCTCGAGACCTCCGAGAATCGCCGGGTCCTCGGCCACGGCTTTTCCAACCTGGCTGAAGATGTCGAGGGCGAACTCGTCTCCGGGATGCACGAGCTCGCCATAGCGCTCGGGGTCGGAACCCACGAGCCCGCCGTCACCGGGAAGTGCGGATGCGTCCGCCCCGGCCTCGGCCGCCACGTCCTCATCGATCTCTGCTTCGAGGATGGTTTCCCCACCGATCACACCCTGTTCCTGAGCACTCACCTGTACGTAGGCATGCCCCTCGCGGATGACCTCCTCATTTAGGTAGGCCCAGTCCGGCGATGCCTCCACGGCGCTCACGTTCAGCCATTCGACCAACACGTTGCCGCTGAAGTCCTCAGCCGGCGGGCGGTGGACGATTGTCCGGGTCAGGTATTCGGCTTCATCAGCCGGAGTTGCGGACCACATGCCGTCGGACGGTTGGTCGCCACCGTCTTCGAAACTGGTCGCCGTGCCGCCTACGAAGAACTCCTCGGTGCTCCAGCCGTCGGGCACCGGAACAGCCGGCTGCGGTGCCTGGATCTCCGAGCCGGGCTGGATCGGGCCCTTGACCACCACCGGCGACTTCGCCGCATAGGACCCACTCTGTGTAGTCACGCTGCTGGACTCGTCGGAATC
>JBPCTP010000579.1:0-2653 GCA_051011615.1 Microthrixaceae bacterium
TCCTTCGCCTTGCGAGACGCCAAGGCTGCGGCGTGCGTCCTGACGGGGGCCGGATCCGAACGCTGGCAGTCGTGGGTCGGGACCTGTTCGTCCGCACCGTGGCCCTGCGGGCTTCGCTCACCATCACTGTTGCGCTGGCCTCGCGCAAGGGGACGACGGCGCTCGCCGCTTTCCAGGTGGCCTTCCAGTGGTGGGCATCGCTCGCGTTCGTGCTCGACGCCCTCGAAGCAGCGGCACAGTCGCTCGTTGCCAAGGCGCTCGGTGCCCGTGACGCCGTGCTGGCCCGAGCCACGGCGCGTCGAATCATCGGCTGGGCGGTAGGCCTCGGCATCGTGGTCGGCGGATCGACGGCCCTGCTCTCGCCACTGATCGCGCGAATCTTCACCGACGACCAGGCAGTACTCGACCTTCTGGTGGTGAGCCTGCTGTGGGTGGGGCTCTCCCAACCGATCAACGGAGTGGCGTTCGCTCTGGATGGGATCCTGGTCGGTGCCGCAGACCAGACCTATCTGGCCATGGCGATGCTGGCGTCCCTGGCAGTGATGGTCGTTGGCGCGGTTCTGGTCGCCCCCGATTCCGTCGGCCTGTGGGGTCTCTGGGTACTCCTTGCCGCTTTCATGGGATCGAGGGTGCTGCTGCTCGGCGCCCGATACCGCGGCAACCGGTGGATGCACATGGGTGCAGGCCCAACGACCCGCACGGCTTCCTAGAAGAACTCGGTGATCCAGGGCGTCGGCCACCAGCCGAACAGGGCGTCCCCGCGCCGCGCTGCACCCACCGTGGATTCCGTCACGAGTCCCACTGCTGCGAGCCGGGCCAACGAACCGCCACCCAGGATCACAGACGCCAACTCCGCGACGTCGAGGACCAAGTCCGCAGAATCGCTCGTCGACCCGATGGAAGCCACACCTGTGTGGTCGACCTCGATCCGCCAGGTGCCCGCCGTGATGGCGCCTGACGGCATCCGCGTGTCGGTCACCTCCAGCACAAGGCTCTCAGGGATTCGATAACGGCGTTCCGCCAGCATCTTGGGAAGGTCCAACACCCGCAGCCAGAGGCCGTCGTGCTCGCCGATGCTGTGTGGCGCCCAACGGTCCTCGAGTGCGTCGAAGAGAATCGAATCCCGAGGCACCCACGATATGACCGTTGCGACAAGGTCCAGCCCGAGCACTGCCTGCCAGATGGCCAGCTCAGAGGCGTCATCAATCGCGACCAACTCCTGAACTTCCAGCACATGCTCGGGCCCCGCTGGTGCCCAATCAGCTGCGATCCTGTAGAGCGCATAGGCATCGGGCTCACCGGATGGCCGACGGTGCACAAGGCACAACATCTTCGATTCGTCGGATGCGTCGCCCGCGATCCTGATGTTCCAGTGAGCATCCAGGCGCTGGACTTCACCCGGGCGACGTGCCATCGCCTGCTCGTGTACTTCCCGAAGCAGGTCGCCGCGACCCTCCGGATGAACGACCTCGACGGAGCCGGGCGCCACCGCTGCACCGGTTCTCATCGATGCCCTCGAAGTCGCAATCGACACCTTGCGGTGGCGGGTCGCCGCTCCGAAGCCGAATCGGCCGTAGATCGTTGCCTCCGACGCGTGGAGCCCCGCTGCGACCCTGCCGGCGGCCGACGAGTCGGCCAGCATCCGGTCCATCATCTCGGTGAGCACGCCTCGACGACGATGCGACGCGAGTACGCCCACGTCGGCCACGCCCGACACTGCAACGGTGGAACCTCCGGGCAGCGTCATGTCGAAACCGTGGGTCATGCACGCCCCTACTGGCGTGTCACCGTCGGTGGCGAGGTAGCTGGTGGCGACTCTTCGCGCCTCGAGGGTCTTGGTGAACCGCGTCTCGTCGAAGGCGTAGCCGAAGCTGGCCAGGTCCGTGCGTGCAGCCGACCGCAGGTCTGCGTCCTCGGTTATCTCGCGAACCTCAATTGCCATGCCTCCACGCTAAAGGGTGTTCCACCCCGCCCTCACCCGAATTGTCCGCACCACGTTCCCAATCGGGCAACGCCATGCGGACATTTGGCGTAGTGGGTCTCAGGCGGGGGTGCAGTTGCCCGTGACCCACACACCGAGCGCGTCGTTGGCTGCCTGTGTCTCATCGCTTGCCAGCAGTCGGGAGGCTGTTGCCTCGGCATCGGCTGCGCGTACGTCGATCGAAGACATGCCGGCCCACACTCCCTGGAGGGTGGAGAGCGGCGGCTTGGCATCGTCGGGGGCGATGTCGATCATGTGACCGAACACATTCTCCAACGATGCGAAGAGCTGGGAGAAGGCAGACGGGTTGGCGGCAAGGCTCGCGAGGTTGATGTCCGCCGAGGTCAGGTCAGCCGCCTCGCCCGTCAGGAGGGTGCACAGGTCATCGACCTCATTGAGGGCCTCGATACGCCGGATCAACTCGTTGAAGTCAACGTCTCCCGAGAACGGGTCGCCGCCGCCGCCCCCGGAGCCACCCTCGGGTGCGGTGGGCAACGGACCATCGAGGCCGTCGTCCACCGAGGCGATCTCCTGAGTGCCGCCGCCTCCACACGCGCCGAGCACGAGGCACGCAGCCACCGCTGCGAACAATCCCCTGGACCCCGACTTCATCGCCCTCAAGATTCCTGCCCTGCGGGTCATGTTCTGTGATGCAGCCATTCGGCACGGCGC
>JBPCTP010000580.1:0-5436 GCA_051011615.1 Microthrixaceae bacterium
CACGAGGAGGGCTTCAAGAAGGCCCTGACCAACACCGTCAACCGCTACGCCCGCGAGCACAATCACCTCAAAGAAAAGGAGCCGAATCTCCAGGGCGAGGACATCCGCGAGGGACTCACCGCGATCATCTCGGTGAAGCTGAGCGAGCCCCAGTTCGAAGGCCAGACCAAGGCCAAGCTGGGAAACGTGCCCATGCGATCGATGGTCGAACGCGCCACCAACGACCACCTCGGCGTCTGGCTGGAGGAACATCCGGCAGAAGCGAAGCGGGTACTCCAGAAATCGGTGCAGGCGGCACGCGCGCGGGAGGCAGCACGTTCGGCGCGCGACGCCACTCGCCGTCGCTCGGTGCTCGACGGCGCCGGCCTGCCCGGCAAACTCACGGACTGTTCTTCCAAGGATCCGCGCGAGTCCGAGCTCTACATCGTGGAAGGAAATTCCGCCGGTGGATCAGCCAAGGACGCCCGCGATCCCCGCACGATGGCGATCCTTCCGATACGGGGAAAGATCCTGAACGTCGAGCGAGCTCGACCCGACCGGATGCTGGCCAACACCGAGATCCAGACCCTCATTTCCGCAATAGGGGCCGGCATCGGTGAGGATTTCGATCCCGCGAAGCTGCGGTATCACAAGATCATCGTGATGTGTGACGCAGATGTGGACGGCTCACACATCCGGACCCTGCTGCTCACCTTCTTCTTCCGCCAGATGCGTCCGGTGGTCGAGGGCGGCCACATCTACATCGCGCAACCCCCGCTGTATTCCACCGAGGTGGGCCGCAACAAGGTCTACCTGAAGGACGACGCGGCCAAGGCTCGCTTCGGTGAGGAGAACCCGAACCATCGAAACGAGTTCCAGCGGCTGAAGGGACTCGGAGAGATGGACTCCGAGGAGCTGTGGGAAACCACGATGGATCCGACCACGCGAACGCTCCTGCAGGTGAACGTCGAGCAGGCCGCCATCGCAGACGAAGTGTTCTCCATCCTCATGGGCGAGGACGTGGACAGCCGCAAGCACTTCATCCAGTCCAACGCGAGCGACGTCCGCTTCCTCGACATCTGATCCGGAGCCACTGATTCCATGACCGACGAAACGCCACCGGAGCAGCCTGACGGCGACAGCGCCTCGGATGACGAACAGAGCCCCCTCGGTGCGATCGACTCCATCGAGATTCAACAGTAGATGGAGCAGTCGTTCCTCGACGAGGCGATGTCGTTCATCGTGTCCCGGGCACTACCGGACGCGCGCGACGGACTGAAGCCGGTGCACCGTCGAATCCTCTGGGCGATGCACGACGCCGGGCTGCGGCCGGATCGCAATCACAAGAAGTCGGCCACCGTCGTCGGCGACGTGATCGGCAAGTACCACCCGCACGGCGATCAGGCCGTGTACGACGCGCTGGTGCGAATGGGCCAGGCGTTCTCGTTGCGTCACCCCCTGGTGGACCCACATGGAAACTTCGGGTCGCCGTCGGATCCTCCCGCCGCATATCGCTATACGGAGTGCCGACTCTCCCCGATCGCCATGAAGATGCTGGCCGACATCGAGGAGGACACCGTCGACTTCGTCGGGACCTTCGACGGTTCGGGTGAGGAACCCAAGGCCCTGCCAGCGCGCTTTCCCAACCTGTTGGTGAACGGCAGCCAGGGCATTGCCGTGGGTATGGCGACCAACATCCCGACCCACAACCTTGGAGAGGTGATCGACGCCAGCATCCACCTCCTGGCGAATCCGGATGCGACCACCGATGAGCTCATGGAGTTCGTCAAGGGGCCCGACTTCCCGACCGGCGGGATGATCATGGGCCGGGCAGGACTCGTATCGGCCTTCCGCACCGGCCGCGGTTCGGTCAAGTTGCGCGCCAGTGCCGAGATCGAGGAAGGCTCCAACAACGAGCGGATCGTCGTTACCGAGATCCCCTACCAAACCTCGGTGGAGGGTATCTCCGAGAAGATCGCGGAGCTCGCCAACGCCGGTGTGTTGGAAGGCATCCGAGAGATCCGTGACGAGCGCGCTCGTGGAGAAACCCGTCTTGTCATCGAGCTGAAGCGGGACGCGCCCGGCAACGTCATCCTCAACAACCTTTACAAGCACACGCCGCTGCAAACGTCCTTTGCTGTCAACATGGTGGCCCTCGTCGATGGTGTGCCGCGTACCCTGACTCTGCGTGACGCCCTGACCCACTACGTGGCCCACCAGATAGACGTGGTGACTCGTCGCTCGGAGTTCCGCCTCGCCAAGGCACGTCGGCGGGCTCACATCGTCGAAGGGTTTCTCAAGGCGCTGGACCTCATCGACGAGATAATCGCCGCGATCCGGGCCAGCGAGGACCGCGCTGGCGCGATCACAGCCCTGCAGGGGGAGTCATTCGACTTCTCCGAGATTCAGGCGACCGAGATCGTCGACATGCGGCTGTCCACGCTCACACGGCTCGGTCGGGAACGACTCGAGGAGGAGATGGCCGAACTGCGGAAGACCATCGCAGAGCTGGAGGCCATTCTCGCCGATGAACAGCTGCTCCGCAGCACCATCTCCGAGGAACTCATCGAGGTGCGAGACGAGTTCGCGACCCCGCGCCGCTCCAGCCTCGAACACGACGACGGCGACCTCGACGTGGAAGACCTCATCGACGACGAGGAGATGGTCGTCCTCATGACAGACAGGGGATACCTCAAGCGCGTCACGGCCGATTCGTTTCGAATCCAGGGTCGCGGCGGTCGCGGCGTCGCTGGTGCCAAGCTGCGCGACGAGGACGTCATCACACATCTGCTCCACACCTCGGCGCACGCCTACCTGTTGTTCTTCTCCAACCGCGGAAAGGTGTATCGCCTGAAGGCACATCGCATTCCCGTTCGTGAGCGCACCTCTCAGGGAATGGCGATCGTGAACCTGCTCAACCTCCAACCCGACGAGCGCGTCGAGGCGATCATCGACACGCGCGACTACGAGACGCATCGATTCCTGTTCTTCGTGACCCGCAACGGTGTCGTCAAGAAGACGGCGTTCAACGCCTACGACAGTTCGCGATCCGACGGGCTGATCGCCATTGGCCTGCGCGACGGTGACGAGTTGGTCAAGGTGCTTCCCACATCGGGCGACGACGATCTGCTCATCGTCACCCGAAAGGGACAGGGGATCCGCTTCTCCGAGGACGACGTCAGGCCCATGGGGCGCCAGGCCTCAGGCGTTCGGGGCATAAAGCTGCGGAGCGACGACCAGGTGGTCGGTGCCGACGCCGTGACCGCTCCCGACGCGGTGCTGTTGAGCATCACCGACCAGGGCTTTGGCAAGCGGACGGACGTGTCGAACTTCAACACGCAAGGTCGTGGCGGACAGGGAGTTCGGGCCCACCGGCTACCCGAGGCACGCGGAGAGCTGCTCAGTGGATTCCTGGTGGACGAAGGCGATGAAGTCCTGCTCATCACCGATGCCGGGGTGATCATCCGAACGGCAGTGGGTGACATCTCGACACAGGGCCGTGACGCCACCGGAGTACGGGTGATGGACCCGGGCGATGAGAATCGGGTGGCGGCGATAGCGCGGGTTCTGGGAGACACAGAACTCGACGCGAGCGGAGAACTCGACCCGGCCGGCGATCTCGGCCCCGCAGCTGACCTCGAGAGTGCCCCGGTGGGCGAAGTCGGCGACGACGACACGACACCGAGTGAGGTTGAGGGTGTGTCGAACGAACCGGGCGAATCGGAAGATGGATCATCCGAGAGCTGAGCGGTCAGCAGCCACGCCGCTGTTGCTGGGGCTGGTGGTGCTGTTCGCAGCCGCGGCCCTGGCCGTGCTGAACCTGGGCGCCCTCGCGGTGCAGGCCGAACGAGCACAGGCGACCGCTGACGTCGCAGTACTGACAGCAGCTGTTTCGGGGGGGTCTTCCGCCGAGGAGGTTGCCCGGGCCAACGGCGCTCAACTGTTGGAGGTGGCCCGCGGCGGCGCCTCCAACGAGACCTGGATGGTTGCGGTGGCGCGAGATGGGGCGCGGGCAAGCGCAGCGGCCCGCGCACAGTGAACATGTCCGACGCTACGCACGACTCCAAAGCGGCCCTTGTAGGCTCGCGGCCGTGTCCATGACCAAGCAGCAGGCCAGCGGAAACAAAGCATCTGAACCAAAGCCGAAGTCGTCGCCGACGACTCGGCCTGAGTCCGCCGATGATGCGCCGAGGTCCACCTCGAAGGCCACGAACAGGGGTTCTGTTGCCAAGACCACGAGCCACGGTGGTCAGGCCACGGAGTCGAAGAGGCGAGTGCTGGGATACCGCCGCCAACGATTCGAGGCGCGCAAGGTCAGGCGACTCGTTCGCCACGTTGATCCATGGTCGGTGTTGAAGCTCTCGCTCCTGTTGGCCCTTTGCATGTGGGTCGTGGCCCTCATCGCCTCGGTCATCATCTGGTCGGTGGCGAACAACACCGGAGCCCTGGACAGCCTGGAGAGGTTCTTCCAAGAGAATCTCCGATTGACCGATTTCGAGCTGACGGGCGATGTGCTGTTCCGCCAGTTCGGGCTCATCAGCCTGCTCGGGGCGCTTGGGTTCGCGGCCGCCATGGTTGTGGCCTCCCTCGTGTTCAATCTCGTCAGTGACATCATCGGCGGTGTATGGATATCGGTTGTCGAAGAGGAGACTGCACGGCCGATCGTCGACGTTGCGGCAGCCGATCAACCGACGCGTGCAGTGGATTCACCCCGAAGGGGCTCCGGTAGCTGACTTAGTCGCCAATATGTGAAGCCGCTACGCTGGCCGACCGCCGTGCCCGATACGTGTGGCCCGGCGAATGTGTGCGGGGCTATAGCTCAGTCGGTTAGAGCGCACCCCTGATAAGGGTGAGGTCGCAGGTTCGACTCCTGCTAGCCCCACGACAAGCAACGGCGAGGTTCGCGACGCTTCGAGGAGCGACCAGAATCCGGCCAAGGGGGGTTTGCCAGTGCGAGAGGTCACACGGGCAGGCGCTGCAATATGCATTGGAGCCGTGATGGCGTTGGTGTCGCGGCTGCGCGGAGAAGCGCCCGGGGAACCAGTGCCGGGGGGTTGGCGTGAGCTCGAGCCGCAGGAACTGCGCGGATCCACTACGAACGACCTGCCTGGCTCCCCGGGCGGATCACGGCAGTGAACATGCGCCGATCAGGATCCACCGTTGCAATCGTGGGCGTGGGCGTGGTTGGGGGACGTCTTGCACGGGAGTTGGTGTCGGCCGATCCCGAGATCGAAATCGAGCTGCACGCCCGATCCGAGCACCGGCGCCAGGCGCTCACGGATGCCTTCGGAGCCGATGTGACCATCTGCGATGGCGACGCTGATGTTTCCGATTCGGTTCGGGTCGTCGTATTGGCCGGTCCGCAGGACGCCCACCCCGAAGCCGCTGCCATGCACTTGGCGGCTGGACGACACGTGATTTCCGCGGCGGATCGTCCGGATGTGATCGCGTCACTGC
>JBPCTP010000581.1:0-2919 GCA_051011615.1 Microthrixaceae bacterium
AGCCCTCGGGGTTCTTCACGTCGTTGTAGACGCCGTCGAGGATCACCTTGTCGGCGTAGCGCGCCGCGTTCACACACCGTGCAAGGCCCCACAGCAGCGGAGCCCGCCCGGGAACCAGTGCCGCCCGAAGCTCCTTGGCCATGTCGTTGGTACCCATGATCAGCACTTCGAGACGCTCGGAACTCGTGGCGACCTCGACCGCGTTCTCTATTGCGGCAGGGGTCTCGAGCATGGCCCAGATCCGGGTGTGGTCCTTTGCGCCCGCAGCCTCGATGATCTTCTCCACCGCCGCGACGTCGGCGGCCGAGTTCACCTTGGGCACGACGATGCCTGCCGGGCCGGCCTGGGCGGCTGAGCGCAGGTCGTCCTCGGCCCATTCGGTGTCGAGGCCATTGACCCGGATGGTGAGCTCGCGGTGGCCGTAGTCGCCGGATCCCACAGCAGCTGCGACCTTGTCCCGCGCCTCGCCCTTCTTGTCGGGCGCCACCGAATCCTCGGTGTCGAAGATGATCGCGTCACACGAGAGGCCCTTGGCCTTCTCGAGCGCCTTGTCATTGGCCCCCGGCATGTACAGCGCAGTGCGCCTCGGTCGGTAGTCACTGGCTTTGCTCATATCGCGTTCTTTCAGTTGTCCAAATGTGCGCCTGGTGTTCCGATATGCGGAACACCAGGCGGACATTTCGTATGTGCGGGTGGGTCAGAAGCCGTAGAGGGTGGCGAGTTCGGGATCGCGCGAGGCGAGGTCACGGGCCAGGTTCACAACGACGTGGCACTGCTTGACCGAGGCGTCGTCCTCCATCTTGCCGTTCAGCATTGTCGCCCCGGTGCCGTCGCCCATCGCCTCGATTACCTCCTGGGCGTGTGCCACATCGGCAGGGTCCGGCGAGAACACCTTCTTGGCGATGTCGATCTGTACCGGGTGCAGCGACCAGGCACCCACGCATCCCAACAGGTATGCGTTTCGGAACTGGTCCTCACAGGCGACGGTGTCCTTGATGTCGCCGAAGGGACCGTAGAACGGAAGGATTCCAGCGGTGGCACAGGCGTCGACCATGCGAGCGATCGTGTAGTGCCACAGGTCCTGCTGGTAGGAGCTGCGTGCTGCGTCATATGCAGGACCGTCGTCGCTCTCGGGCGGATCTTCGCGCACGAGGTAGCCGGGATGGCCTCCACCCACCCGCGTCGTCTTCATCCGGCGGTCCGCCGCCAGGTCCGCCGGGCCCAGGCTGAGGCCCTGCATGCGGGGCGAGGCAAGGCAGATCTCCTCGACATTGGCCACGCCCCTGGCCGTCTCGAGGATCGCATGGACCATGAGTGGCTCGGTGAGCCCGGCTTTCGCTTCGAGTTGGGCGAGCAGGCGGTCGACGTAGTGGATGTCCTCTGGTCCCTCCACCTTGGGGACCATGATCACGTCCAGGCGTTCGCCGATCTCCCCCACCAGCGTGGTGAGATCGTCGAGCGCCCACGGCGAATCCAGGCTGTTGACGCGGGTCCACAACTGGGTGTCACCCAGGTCCATTTCCTTGCCGACCCTCACCAATCCGGCGCGGGCCTCTTCCTTGGACTCCATCGGTATGGCGTCCTCCAGGTTGCCGAGCAGGATGTCGACCTTGCCGGCCATGTCCGGAAGCTTGGCGGTGACCTTGTCGAGGTGCGGCGGGAAGAAGTGGATCATCCTCGAAGGCGGGAACGGAATCTCGGTTCTGGGTTGAGGCGCTCCTACTGCGAGAGGAGCGAAGAAGTCCTTGGGGCTGCGCATCTGGGCCTCCACTTGCGTCAATGGCCTGTCGGGGTCATCCCGACGGTAGACAAACCTGCGATCCCGACCAACTTGGCAACAGGGAGGGTTTCTGTGATGCAGATGGCGCGACATATGCGACATCTGCACCACAGATCCGGGATAGGCGCAGCGACGATCTAGGGTCGGATGCCATGCGAGCAGTTGTTTGCCGTGAACTCGGCCCCCCACAGTCGGTCGTGATCGAGGAGCGCGAGTCCCCGCCGCTGGCGGACGACAACGTTCGTGTGCGTGTCGCTGCTGCCGGCGTCAACTACGTAGATGGACTGTTCGTGCAGGGTCGGTACCAGATCGTGCCCGATACCCCATTCACTCCGGGCTCGGAGTTGTCCGGGGAGGTCATCGAGGTCGGCCCGGAAGTGCACGGATGGTCTGTCGGTGACTGGGTGATGTCCTCGGTGGGCCTGGGCGCGTACGTCAGCGAGATCGACCTCCGCCCCGAACAGTTGCTGGCGGTACCCGAAGGTGGGACGATGCCCCAAGCGGCAACACTCGGGCAGTCCTACGCGACCGCATGGTTCAGCCTCAGCCGGCGGATCCAGGCGAGCCCGAGGGAATGGATAGTGGTGCTCGGAGCCGCCGGGGGCGTCGGCCTTGCCATGCTGGATGTGGCGCGGGCACTCGAGATGCAGACGATCGCAGTTGCCTCTTCGGCGGAGAAGCTGGAGCTGTGCATCACCCGCGGCGCGCACGAGGTGATCGACTACACCCAGGTCGACCTCAAGACACAGGTGCGGGAGATCACCGGCGGTGGAGCGGACGTGGTCGTGGACCCGGTGGGCGGCGGTCACACGGAGGCGAGTCTTCGGGCGCTGGGTGAGTTCGGTCGCCTGATCATCATCGGGTTCGCATCAGGTGACATTGCCAGCCTCCCGGCCAACCAGGTCCTGCTGCGCAACCGCTCGGTCGTGGGTGTTGACTGGGGACTGTGGGCCATGGCCAACCCGGCCGAGAACACCCAGATGATGGCGGAACTGCTCGATGCACTCGGAAACGGCGCGCTCAACCCGGTGACTCCCCAGAACGTGCCTTTGGAACAGGCCGGTCAGGCGATGGACGACCTGCTCGAGCGCAACGTGACCGGAAAGCTCTGCCTGATTCCCTGAGGCACTCGCCGACCC
>JBPCTP010000582.1:0-5334 GCA_051011615.1 Microthrixaceae bacterium
GTGCTCGAGGGCGTCTGCGATGCCTTTGGCGTCGATGAGCTGACCATTTCCGACTATGCGCTTCGCGAAGGTGTGCTGCTCGATGCCCTGAGGCGCTTCAGCGGAGCAGGACTCAATCACCTGTCCGACCTCCGGCGTGCGTCGGTGATGCACCTTCTCGAAGCCTGCGACGACGACCCCGGGCACGCGATCGCGGTCGCCCGTCTGGCGCTGCAGCTGCACGACCTGCTGGGTGACCGCCTCGATCTCGACCCGGAGGACCGCGAGCTGTTGGAGGCAGCGGCGCTTCTGAGCAACGTCGGGCTTTTCATCAGCCACAGTGCTCACCACAAGCACAGCTACTACGTGATCCGGAACTCCGAGCACCTCACTGGGTTCACCGACAACGAGATAGAGATGATCTCCCAGGTGGCGCGCTACCACCGCAAGAGCGTGCCTTCGGAGGACAAGCATCCGCTGTTCGCGGCGCTCAGGTCAGCCGATCGTGAGCGGGTGCGGGCCATGGCAGGTCTGCTCCGGGTGGCGATCGCGCTCGACCGCAACCACGACGGCGGAGTCGACTTCGTCACAGCCGCTGCGGACAACGACGGCGTGCTGTTGCGACTGCATCCCGTCGATGGAAGAGACCTCGATCTCGAAGTGTTCAGCGCGAACGACCGCAAGGGTCTGCTCGAAACCGTCCTCGGGTGTGAGGTCGACGTATCCCGAGCCGAATCCTCCGAGGCGGATTCGTCCTGATCACGTCGAGCTGCCGGCGATCGACCCCCTCGGCAACGAAGTTGTTCCTGCTCCATCCGGCAGGTCAGTCGACCGCCACGATCTCCACCATCTGTTCGTTGCCATGTGCTTCGAAGCTGACCTTGTCGCCCGCAACGTGGCCAATGAGTGCAGCACCCAGGGGCGAGCTCGGCGAGACCACGTCCAGGTCGTCGTGGCGTTCCTCGATGGAGCCGACCAGATACTTCTCGGTTTCGTCCTCGTCGTCGCCGTCGTAGCGGATCGAGACCACCGACCCGGTACCGACTTCGTCGGTGGCGACCAGTTCGACCACCACTGCGTCCTCGAGGGTCTGAGCAACGGTGGCGATCCGAGATTCCATCTTGGCCTTTTCGTCCTTGGCGGCGTGGTACTCGGCGTTCTCCTTGAGGTCGCCGTGCTCGCGCGCTCGCTCGATGCGGTCGGCAAGGTCGATGCGGCCGCGCGTGCGCAGGTCTTCCAGCTCGGCGGCGAGGCGGTCATACGCGGCTTGTGAGAGTTCGTGTTCAGCCATGGCGAGTGAGGATACAACCGCCGCCACGCCGGTAGGTTTTGTACCCGTGACGCGACCGCCGAACGTTGTGCTCGTGAACTGCGACGATCTCGGCTACGGCGACCTGGGCTGTTACGGCTCGAAGCGCAATGCGTCTCCCACCATCGACCGCCTGGCGGCGAACGGTGCCCGATTCACCAACTTCTACATGGCGAGTCCCGTGTGCTCGCCCTCACGGGCGGCGCTGTTGTGTGGCTGCTATCCGTTGCGTGTGGGCTTCGGAGGCGAGTCGACCCACGGGCTGGGCGGAGTTCTGTTCCCGGGCTGGGACGTCGGACTGAATCCCGCCGAGACCACCATCGCAGCCATGCTGAGCGGTGCCGGATACGCCACTCTTGCTGTGGGCAAGTGGCACTGCGGCGACCAACCGGACTTCCTGCCCACCAACCACGGATTCGACGAATGGTACGGGCTTCCCTATTCCAACGACATGGGTCGCCAGCGCGACCCGGACGAGGGGTTGACCCACTCTGCCATCGGTGACCTGTTGACCCAGGCCGGAATCGACGCGCCATGGACGACTCCTCCGTTGCCGCTCATGGATGGCACCGAGGTCATCGAGGCGCAACCGGACCAGTCCTCGCTGACCGAACGGTACGTGGAGCGCTGCGTTCGCTTCATGCGAACGAACGCGGAGAAACCCTTCTTCGTGTACCTGGCGCACATGTATGTGCACCTGCCCATCTACGTCCAGCAACGGTTTCTCGACGATTCGGTCAACGGTCCCTACGGAGCGGCGGTGGCGTGCATCGATTGGGCCACCGACGTGATCACCCACGAGCTGGAGCGCCTCGGGCTCAGCGAGAACACGCTTGTGATCTTCACCAGCGACAACGGTGCCCTGTCTGAGGACCAGGGTGGCTCCGGCAGCAATGCCCCGTTGCGTGGATCGAAGGGGACCACGTGGGAAGGCGGAATGCGAGTTCCCTGTGTGATGAGTTGGCCGGGCCGGATTCCTGCCGCTTCGGTGATCGACGATCTGGCAACTTCGATGGATCTGCTGCCCACGATCGCGAGCCTCAGCGGTGCCTCGCTGCCGGACAGACGCATCGACGGAGCGGACATCTCGTCGCTGGTCGGTCTCTCCGGCGCAGCGGGTCCGCCGCTGTCGGAGCGCTCGTTCTTCTTCACGGGTGACGGGAACATCGAAGCTGTCAGGCGCGGTCGCTGGAAGTTGCACGTGCGCAAGGGACCCAGGGAGATCACAGAGCTGTACGACCTGATGGATGACCCGGGCGAATCCCGGGACTCGGCGGCGGACAGAAGCACGATCGTCGCCGAGCTGCTCGCCGAGGTCGAAGCTGCCCGCCGCGACCTGGGCGACGAGGCGCTGGGTATCGAGGGGTCCGGTGTCAGGTCGATAGGCCGTGTTGCCGCCGCAGTCCCCCTCACGGAGTTCGACGCGTCGTACCCGTACTACGCAGCCGAGTACGACCTGCCCCACCGAGGCTGAGCCCCCCCCCCCGGCAGGTCCGACCGGCGCGGCATTCAATGCACTCCGTTTGCCACCGGCTGCCTGCGGTGGTCGAATGTCTGGGTAATCCAGTCCTCATGTGCAGGGAAGCCGGTCGAAGTCCGGCACTGTCCCGCAACCGTGGGTGCGTCGGCCAATACGGCGGCGTGCGAGTCGGAACGCTGCTGTGGGGAGAAGCTTCGAATACCGTCCGCCGCGGATAGCGGACGTCGGAGCCCGAGGGCGCTCTTGGCGCTCCGGGTGCTCGACACCCCGGAGGTCACGTTGAACAGCCCCAGGACATCACACCGACATCTGGCCCGCAGCCCCCGTTCGGCGCGAGGTGGCGTCCGTGCCTTCGTTCGGTTGACGGTCGGGGCGGTACTGGCCACTGCGGCCCTGGCGGCGATGGCATCGCCCACGCCGGTCTCAGCGGACGAGCCGGGGTCGACATCTGAAGCACTCGCCTGGATCGATGCGGAGCTCGACGCGAGTGGTGGTTTCCTGCCCGGACCGGGATCAACCGAACCCGACTGGGGCCTCACGGCGGATGTGGCACTGGCTCACATCTCGACGGGCGACGGCACCTCGGAGCGCACGAAGGCGATCGCAGCGACCTTGCTGGGAGCGCTCGGCTCGTACTCCACATGGGATGACATCGGGACTGAATTCCCGGGCGTCCGCCTTGCCGGGCCTCTGGCCAAGGTGCTGCTCGTGGCCGCGTCCGCCGGTCTCGACACCTCCGACGTCGAAGAAGTCGACCTCGCCGATGAGCTGGCGGGTCTTATGCAGGGCGCCGGTGACCAGGCTGGGCGGTACTCCGACCGCAATGAGTACGGCCCTGATGTGAGCAATGGGTTCGGACAGGCATACGCGATGCTCGCCGTCGCCGTGTCCGGCGAGGTACCGCCGCGGAGCATCGAGTTCCTTCTCGCACAGCAGTGTCCATCCGGCGGTTTCCGCCTGGTGTACGACGAAACGCCCGGCTGTGTTTCAGACGACGATTCCGACCCCGACGCCACAGCTCTCGCCGTACAGGTGCTGTTGGTACTCGAACGGAGCGACGCCGTAAGTGCTTCGCTCGCCAGGGTCACGGGCCAACTGATCTCGCTTCAGGCTGCCGATGGCTCGTTCGCCGGGGCGCCACCGGTGGATGTCCCCAATGCGAACAGCACCGGGCTCGTTGCGCAGGCGCTGCGGGCGGCGGGGCGGCCATCAGAGGCGGGGCAGGCCGCGAGCTGGGTGGCGTCGCAACTACAGCTCGGAGCATCGGCCGTCGGTACTCCGGCGGAGCCCGACATCGGCGCCGTTGCATACGACCCGACCAGGCGTACCGAGGCGCTCGCGGGCGGGGTCGGCAGTGGCCGAGACCAATGGCGGCGGGCGACACCCCAGGGCCTACTCGCATTCGATGCAGGACTGATCGTCGATGGAGTGGACGAGCCGCCGGTCGAGCCGGTGATCCCGGCCACGACCACTTCGTCGACAACCACAACGAGTTCGTCGACAACGACCACAACGGCCGCATCGGACCTCGGATCGTCGCCTCCGCCCGAAACCAGCGCGCCACCGGCTACCCAACCACCTGCACCGGCCGCCACGGTCGGTGGTACGTCGACCGGGGCCCAGTTGGCCGCCACCGGAACCCGTGGTGGGAATCTCACCGTCGGCGGCGCATCCATGGTTGTGTTGGGCGCAGCATTGATCTGGCTGGCTGTTCGCACCGGGCCGCGCCGCGAGGCATGGCACTGGCGACCGTGAAGCGCGGCCCTGCCCCTGACTGCGAGCGTGAGGCGGATCGCCTCGCGCTGAGAACGGTTCTGCTGGGCGTCGTCGCGATTCTCGTTTCGGGGATCGCCGTCGGATTCGCAGGCTCGGATGTTTCCGCAGCGGTGGCCGCCCCGGCGCGATCCGCTGCATCGGCGGGTCCATGCCCGGACGATTCGGGGATCACCGTCGTGGTCGACCCCGGAGACCTCGGGGGTCCCGTGCAAGTTCGTTGTGTCCCGCAGTCGGCCGCCAACGGTATCGAAGCGCTGGCAATGGCGGATTTCGAAGTGGACGCGACCGTTCGGTTCAGTGGCTTCGTGTGTCGCATCGACGGCCGGCCCGCAAACGATCGCTGCGTCAACACCCCACCTGCGACTGCCTACTGGTCCTACTGGGTGGCCGATCGCGGCGGGCCCTGGTGTTACTCCGATCTCGGAGCGGCCGTTCGTGGCCCGGTGAGGGGAACCGTCGAGGGGTGGTCGTTCTCCCGCAGCGGTACCGAAGGTGCACCGCGAAGTGGCACATTCGCCCGTTTGTCGGGTCCCCAGCGACTTCCCTTGAGCGACTGTGACCGAGGTCCGGCGCCGGCCACGCCGGTTGTCCCAACGACAGCGCCCACACCGGCACCGCTGCCGGCTCCAACGGCCCCGGTCCCGCCCCCGCTCATCGCGTCGGCGACGACGATCGCCGGCCAGTCGGCGCCACGGGATTCCACACCCGCCGACCCGGAGTTGCCGGAGACCACGTTGCCTCCGGCCACGAGTGCGCAGGCCCCCACCACCTCTCCCGCTTCCACCACCAC
>JBPCTP010000583.1:0-3278 GCA_051011615.1 Microthrixaceae bacterium
GGATTCCTCGAATGAAGACTCGGAGATTGACCTTCGTGAATCTCCGGTTCACCCCCGCATCGCAGGTCGTCGTGATGAGGTCATTTCCGATGAACGCATCCGGCGCAGCCGCTACCGCATGGCCGGGCTGTGCGTGGCGCTCGTGTTGACCGCTGCTGTCGGCGTGATGTTCTCACCGCTGTTCGACATGGACCATCTGCTCGTGGAGGGCGTGCAGGACTCCGCCGCGCAGGAGGTGTCCGATGCGACCGGACTCAACGGCGGCACCGCGTTGTTTTCGGTCGATGCATCGAATGTGAGGGCGCGGATCGAGGATGTGCCGTGGATAGCGCATGCTGCGGTTAACGTAACCTGGCCCGACCGCGTGGAGGTGTTGGCCACCCCCCACCGCCCGGTGGCGAACGTCGCATCGGACACCGCTGACCCCGCAGCCTTCGCCACGGCCACGGGCGAGGTGCTGGCCTACGACGACGCCCTGCCGCTGGTGCCCTTTGCGGGCGCCCTGCCCGTGTTGCGGCTGCCGGATGCCGACTATGACCCCGAGCAGCTCCGGGAGGCGCTCATGGCGCTCGAGCTCTTCGGCCCGGAAACCTTGGCCTCGGCCGACGAGCTGGTGATCGACGATGCCGGAGACCTTCTGCTGACCGTGACCGGCGGCGCGGCCCAGGATGCCGAGGTCGCGATCGGTTCGACGGAGGACCTTCCGGAGAAGGCGCAGGCGATCGAGTCAGTGCTTTCAGGGGTGGTCGAGACCCGCTGCATGGCAACCCTGGATGTCTCCGTTCCGGCCAGAATCACCATCGAACGGGTCCCCCAATGTGAACTCCCTGCGCCACAGCAGGTCGAGGATCGTTGATCCACCCCTTGGGTCGCCGTAGGCTCAGGTGAATCCTCAGGTCGAGGTCCAGACCCTCTACCTCAACAGAAACACGAGCGGTCCCCGCCGGAGGCGCCCGAATGGCCCAGAACCCACAGAACTATCTCGCAGTAATCAAGGTCGTGGGAATCGGCGGTGGCGGATGCAATGCCGTCAACCGCATGATCGACGCCGGACTGAAGGGCGTCGAGTTCATCGCAATCAACACTGACGCCCAGGCGTTGCTGATGAGCGACGCTGACATCAAGCTCGACATCGGACGTGACCTGACACGCGGCCTCGGCGCCGGCTCCGATCCGGACGTGGGTCGCCCGGCTGCCGAGGATCACCGGGCTGAGATCGAGGAGGTGCTTCGCGGCGCCGACATGGTCTTCGTGACTGCGGGTGAAGGTGGTGGCACCGGTACCGGGGCAGCACCTGTGGTGGCAGAGATCTCCAAACAGCAGGGGTCGCTCACCATTGGTGTGGTCACGAGGCCGTTCAATTTCGAGGGCCGCCGCCGCTCGGTTCAGGCAGACCAGGGCATCACCAAGCTCAAGGAGAAGGTCGACACGCAGATCGTCATTCCGAACGACCGCCTTCTCAGCGTCGCGAATGACAAGACCTCCGTGCTCAACGCCTTCAAGATGGCCGACGAGGTGTTGCTGCAGGGAGTGCAGGGCATCACCGACCTCATCACCACACCGGGCCTGATCAACACCGACTTCGCGGATGTGCGGATGATCATGAGCGATGCCGGCAGCGCCCTGATGGGCGTGGGCTACGCATCAGGAGAGGGCCGCGCTCTTGAGGCGGCGCGCTTCGCCATCTCCTCACCGCTTCTCGAGGCAGCGATCGACGGCGCCCGGGGAATCCTGCTCAACATCTCCGGTGGTAGCGACCTGGGCCTGTTCGAGGTGAACGAGGCCGCTTCGGTGATCCATGAGGTGGCCCACCCGGAGGCAAACATCATCTTCGGCGCGGTAATCGACGACGAGCTCGGCGACGAGGTTCGCATCACCGTCATCGCCGCCGGCTTCGAACGCTGGGACGACGCCAAGCCGGCCCGACGCAGCGGGTCCTCGGAGTCCGACGGCGAGGACCCGGCCGGTTTCACCGATGTCTTCGCGTCGGATGACTCAGAGGGCGATGAACTCTTCGAAGGCGACGACGACTTCGACGTACCCTCGTTCCTGAAGTAGGCACGCCGCTGTGGCGGACCGGCGGAGCGTTGTCCTCGACGGGCGCGGCGTGGTGCGCGGCGTCTTCACCGACCGCGCCGACGGCGACTTCGCGATTGGATCTGGTGCGTCGACCCAACCGCAGCTCGCGAGGCGGCGCGCCGAGTTGGCGCCGTTGCCCTGGACGTGGCTCGAGCAGGTTCATGGCGCAGACGTCGTGTTGGTGGGTGAGCCGGGCGAGGGTGCCGGCCGACAGGCGGATGCCGCGGTGACTCAGTGTGCGGCCGCGACCTTGTCGGTGCAGGTGGCCGACTGTGCTCCCGTGTTGTTGTTTTCCCCGACTGGAGACGGTGCGGTGGTTGCGGCTGCGCATGCCGGCTGGAAGGGCCTTCTCGCCGGAGTGATCGAGGCCACCGTTGCCCACATGAAAGAAGCGGGCGCGACCGACATCGGTTACTGGGTGGGTCCGTGCATATCGCCGGCCGCCTATGAGTTCGCCGAACGCGACCTCGATGCGCTCGCCAGCCGTTTCGGCGATGAGGTTCGTGGTGTCACTTCCGATGCTCGGCCGGCGCTGGACATGCGCGCTGCTGTCGATGCAGCCGTAAAGCGCGCAGGCGTGGGCAATGAGCGCAGCGGACCGCCGAGCGCCTGTACCGCGCTCAGTGAATCGCACTGGTCACACCGTCGCTCCTCCGACTTGCAACGGCAGGTTGGGGCGATCTGGTGGGAAGCGGATCCGGGAGTTCTTCAACCATGACCACCGAGGGAGCCCCCGAGATCGATGCGCGACAGGTTTCGCTGCTCGCAGAACAGATCGCTTCGCGTGGTGTGGCGCTCCGAGAGCGAATCGACGCGCTTGCTCAGCGCCCCGTCAGGATCCTGGCGGTCACCAAGGGGCAGCCGGTCGAGGTGGCGGCGGCGGCGTTGCAGGCGGGCTACCCGGAGCTGGGGGAGAATTACGCCCAGGAGTTGCGCGACAAGGCCCCCCGGCTACCCGATGCCCGCTGGCATTTCATCGGTCGCCTACAGACGAACAAGGTTCGGCTGATCTCCTCGGCGGTCTCGGTGTGGGAGTCGCTCGACAGGGGCTCTGCGATCGAAGCCGTGGCGAAGCGCAGTCCGGGTGCGCAAGCCATGGTTCAGGTCGATCTCGCTGGCCTCGAGGGCCGCGGTGGGTGCGACCGCAGGGCGGTGCCGGCTCTCGTCGACGCTGCCCACTCCGCCGGCATGGCCGTGAT
>JBPCTP010000584.1:0-4619 GCA_051011615.1 Microthrixaceae bacterium
GCTCGAGACAGCCCTGGCCGAACTGGAGAAGTCCGCACCGGCCTGAGCCGCAACGGTCTGAGCCGCAATGGTCACATGATGTGAGGTGGGCGGTCCTAGACGCGCCATGATGGCTGCGTGCATGTGATCGTTCTGGGCGCCGGCGAGGTCGGTTCCTATGTCGCCGAGCGACTGAGTCAGCAGAACATCGACGTCGCCGTCGTCGAAACCGATGCTGACACCCTGCGCGCGGTCGAGGAGCGCCTCGACGTGCTCGTCGTCCACGGCAGCGGCATCAAGCCCAGTGTCCTCGCCGATGCAGGCATCGACCGTGCGGAGCTGTTGGTGGCGGTGACCAACGACGATGCCGTCAACCTCATGGCGGCGTTGGTCGCCAAGCAGGCCGGTGTGAAGAAGTCGCTGGTGAGGATCGAGTCCGAGGAACTGCGTGGCGACGCGGCAGCCGAGATCCGCGAGATCGTCGGTGCACATCGCTACATCGATCCTGACGCAGAGACGGCGCGGGACATTCTGGAACTGCTCGAGTTGCCGGGAGCCAGCGAGGTCGAATACCTCGCGGGTGGCGAGGTCCTCATCGTCGGCGCAAGACTGTCCGAGACATCGTCGTTGGTGGGAAAGACCCTTCACCAGGTCGCCAACGAGTACGAACCGAACTGGGAGTTCCTCTTCGGCACGATCTCGCGCGATGGCGAAACGGTCATTCCCCGGGGCAATCACGAGCTGAGGGCCCACGACATGGTGCGGGTCCTCGGGAAGCGCACCTACCGACGCGACATCATGGAGTTGCTCGAGCTGCCCTTGCGCGCACCTCGCCGCGTGCTCCTGCTCGGAGGCGGGCGAACGGCGGAACTCGTCGCCAAGCCACTGGTGCAGCGGGGTTCGGAAGTCGTGATCGTGGAGCGCGACGAGGACCGCGCACGCGAGCTGGCCGAGACACTGAGGCGGGTCACCGTCCTCCGGGGCGACGTGAGGGATGCGAAGGTGTTGGCCGATGCCGAGATCGGCACGTTCGATGCAGTGGCTGCGCTCACCGGTGAGGATGACGCCAACATCATTTCCTGCCTCTTCGCGAACCAGAAGGGGGCGCCTGAAACCCTTGCGATCGCACATCGACTAGAGCTGCTGCCACTGCTGAACGACATCGGAATCGATGCTTCACTTTCGCCCCGAACATCCACGGCGGATCGCGTACTCGCCATGTTGCGCGGCGAGATCGCGGGCGTTGCCACCTCCCTCGAGGGGTCGGTCGAGATCCTGGAGTACGAAGTGGCTCCTGGAAGTCAGGCCGACGGGGCGGTCGTGTCGGAGATGCGCCTGCCACACGACGTGTTGTTGGGAGCGGTGGTGCGAGACAACACCGCGGAGATCGCCAGGGGTCATTCCAAGCTGCTCAGGGGCGACCACGTCGTGGTGTTCGCCATGCCCGACCGGGCCACACAGGTGGGCAAGCTGTTCGCGTGAGCACCCGCGGCGCCCCTGCCGAGGGCATCGATGCGGCCGAGGAGCTTGCCCTGCCGGCGGTCAGGCGCCTGTCGGCGGAACTCAAGATCGCTTCGGTGGCGGTGCTCTCGGCCGGAGTTGCCCTGCTCGCCTCGGCGTTGGTCGACCTCACCGACGGAGCTTCCGACGCGCTGGCACTCGCCTCGGTCGGCGCTGTCGCGGTGGGCCTCGGAGGCGCCGGGGTGCGCAAGCTCGAGCTACCCGGGCGGTTGAGCCCGCGGAGGTCACTTCGCACAGTCGGTGTGGCGCTCGCCTCGATGATCCTCGTGTCAATAGTCGCCTACCGGGTCACTGGCACCATCACCCGTCCGGGTGAGGCGCTCATGGAGTCCACCGCCGGCTTCACCACCACCGCCCTCACGGTGGTCGAGGACCCGGAGACCTTGACCCGCGGGATTCTGTTCTGGCGGGCCAGCACCCAGTGGCTCGGCGGGTTCAGCGCATTGGCGGCAGTGATCGCTGTGCTTCCGTTCCTCGGGGTGGCCGGATCCGCCGATCCTCGAACGCGGCTTCCAACGGAGTCGCCGCACCTCAACTCGGCTCACGTGCGGCGGGTGTTGGCGCGCTACTTCGGTCTCTATGGATTTCTCACCCTCATCGGAGCGGCACTCTTCCTGATCGGTGGAATGGGTCCTTTCGACGCCACCACCTACGCCTTCACCACGATCTCCACAGGTGGCTTCGCCAACCATGCCGGGTCGTTCTCCTTCTTCGACTCAGCGTTGATCGAGTGGATGGGCGTGGCGGGCATGTTCCTCGGCGGATTGTCCCTCGCCATCGTGTGGTCGGTGTTGCGGGGCCGTTCGCGAAACGTGCTCGGTTCCCGCGAGCTGTGGGCCTACTGCGCACTGATCGTGGCTTCCACTGCGGTGTTCGCAGTCGTGGAAGCTCCTGGTGACGGGTTCCTGTCACATATCCGGATCTCGGCGTTCACCGCGACATCGGCTGTGTCCTCGACCGGGCACTGGGTGGCCAACTGGGCTCAGTGGGCGCCGGGGCCCCAGTGGATCCTGGTGATACTCATCGGCCTGGGCGCCATGTCGGGCTCGATGGGCGGCGGGTTCCGCATCGCACGCGGCATGGCGTTGTTCAGCTACCTGTGGCGCGAACTCGACACGCAACTGCGGCCCGGGGTCGTGAAGGTCGTTCGCGTGGGAAGCGAGACCATCGACGAACCCCGCGTCCAGCGGATCCTGGGATACCAAGTGCTCTATGTCGGAACTGCTGCGGCAGGTTTCGTTGCGCTCGGCATGGCGGGCGCGGACGAGGTCACGGCGATTTCCGGTTCCCTCAGCGCCCTTGCCACCTACGGTCCTGCGCTGGGCGGGCTGGGAGTCACAGAACCGCTGTCAGTCATGGGCCGCGACGCGCTGGTGATCCTGTTGGTGCTGATGTTCGCCGGCCGGGTCGAGCTGTACCCGCTGCTCGACGGCATCGTGGCGACGGTCACCTGGCCGCTACGGCGACTCCGCGGTTCCGCCTCGAGGAGCGGACCGTGAGCGCGAACGGTGGCGCGCGCCTGAGCCTCTCGGAGCGGGCGCGACGTCGCGGTACCAAGGAGCCCCAGGGCCTGCCGAAGTCGCGCAAGGTCGGGTCGGTGACCGCTCACATGGTTGGTCTGTCGTTGATCTTCGTCGGTGGCGGCATGCTCGTGAGCGCGGCCATCGACGTGATCGAGGCCGGCCACGCGACGGCCGACCTGGTGGCTTCGGGGCTGATCACGATGGCTCTGGGGGAGGGGCTCCGACGCACAACGAAGGTGCCCGGCGAGCTCCCGCCGCGTGCGGTGTTCGTGGCGGTGAGCATGTCATGGGTGCTCGTGTCGATTGCCGGTGCCGTGCCATACCTCTTCGCCGGTCGACTGACGTCGGTACCGTCTGCCCTGTTCGAGTCGATCTCCGGGTTCACGTGTTCCGGATCGAGTGTGTTCACCGAGGTCGACTTCGAGCGTGCCTCGCCGGGCATCCTCTTCTGGCGCCAGTTGACCCAGTGGTTCGGCGGGATGGGCATCATCGTGCTGGCGGTCGCTGTTCTGCCCTTCCTCGGTGTCGGCGGCCTTGAGCTGATCAAAGCTGAAGCGCCGGGGCCGACGTCGGACCGTCTCGCTCCCCGCGTGAGCGAAACGGCCAAGCGGCTGTGGCTGGTCTACCTGGTGTTCACCGTCGCATCGGCGCTGGCACTGCTGGCAACCGGGATTGGTTGGTTCGACGCGTTGGGCCTGGCGCTGGCGCTGGTTTCAACAGGTGGATTTGCCCCGCAGGCAGCGTCCATCGGGGCCTACGACTCCGTTGCGGTCGAGGTCGTCGTCATCATCGGGATGGTCATCGGGGGGTCGTCGTTCGCCCTGCTCTACAGCGCCGTGCGCAAGGGGCTGGGGATCTACAGGCGCAACTCCGAGTTCCACCTGTACCTGTTGGGCATGCTCGTCGGTACGGCGGTGGTCACCGCAATCCTGTTCATCGACGGGTCGGGCTTTGGCTCGGCGTTGCGAAACGCATCATTCAACGTGGCAACACTGGGCACCTCCACCGGGTTCGGCAATGCAAACGGCGAGTTCTCGCCAGGAAACTTCGCGCTGTGGCCCTCGGCGGCGCAGACGATCCTGTTGCTGTTCATGTGGGTCGGGGGCATGACCGGCTCCACCTCGGGCGGGATGAAGGTGCTGCGGGCACAGGTGATGGCCAAGGTGGCGTGGCGGGAGCTCAAGCGTTCCCTGCGACCGCGGGCACAGTTGCCGATCAAGCAGGGAAGCGAGGTGCTCGACGAGGGCGTGGTCGGGCGAATCGCAGGGTTCGTTCTGCTCTATGTCGTGGTCGTGGTGTTTGCGACCCTCAGCGTCACTCTCGAGGGCACTGATGTGCTCACAGGGTTCTCCGGAGCGGTCAGCGCGATGGGCAACATGGGCCCGGCCCTGGGCGAGGCCGGACCGGCATCCAGCTTCGCGGTGTACTCGGTGTCCGAGCAGCTGACGCTTGCACTGCTGATGATCATCGGGCGCCTGGAGGTTTTTCCGATGGTCCTCACCTTCGTGGTGGCGGCCCGCTGGTTGGGACGCAAGAGCCGTGTTGTTCGGGCGCGCAGCGAAGACTGAGGAATTTGTTCGCCCGGTGATGCAGACG
>JBPCTP010000585.1:0-6605 GCA_051011615.1 Microthrixaceae bacterium
CCGAAAGAAGCAGGAGGTCGAGGTGGCCTTTCAGCTCTTGTCCCTTCATACCTAGGAAATCTATACCTAGATACCCTAGGGGTCAACCATGATCTGGCCGCATTGGCATTGGCTATCCGTATCGGCAACACAATTCGGCCGATCCAGTGCATCCAGAAGCCACAACTCCGGCGAATACATGGCTATGCATCCGTCGCTATCTTTGGTGGAAGCCAACCGGCCCCCGATTGCGAAACACTCACGAACGAGCAACGACATGTCCGATTCCGATGCAAGCCATGAGCGGCACCAACTCGACCGTCTGCTGTCCGGCATGGACGGGCCGGCGCGTGACAGCGACTTGCTGGCTGTGCCACCACAGGGATTGTTCGAACGAATCGAAGATGCCGCCTCCGTGCCGGTCACCGTGGCGCCGATGGTTGTCGAGTACTCGGTTGATCGCGACGACATGCTCATCTCAACCGGCGGTGACTGGGACACCTTCGCCGCGGACAACGACGGCGAGGAACTGGCGGGCACATCGCGACGCCTCAGCCTCTGGAGCCAGATCCAGGGCCAGGATGCCCAGAACGTATGGAAACTGGTCCTTTCGGAGGTGCGGCGCACGCACGCCGAAGCGATGGTGCCCCTGCGCTGTGACGCGCCGGACATGCGGCGCTGGTACGAGATAGATGTGGCTGCTGGCGACAACGGTGCGGTGGATTTCCGTTCCCGGCTCGTGTTCGAAGAGACCAGGCCGGACGTGTCGCTGATCCGGCGTGGATCAGAGCGGACGCCCAAAGCCTCTGCGGTGCAGCTCTGTTGCTGGTGTGCGCGCGGCTTCGACGGTAACCGCTGGCTGTCCATCGATGAACTCGTGTGGAGCAACGACGACCTCGAGCACGAACCGGTGCCGGAGATCTCCCAGGGCATCTGCGGTGAATGCAAGGCAACCATGTCCTCAGAAGCTGAACGCCTCGCCAACACCTGAGGCCGAACGAAGCGGCTCCGCGCCCTGCGGCAGTGCTGCTGCAAGAATCGGCGGGTGGATCTGACCCAATCAGATCAGCGGCGGACGATTCGCAAAGCTGTCACCTGGTCCGTAATAGCTGCGGGCGCATTGGCCCTCGTCGGACTGGTGTTGCTGTGGCCGACCGGCGATGCCCCCAGCCTCGGCTTTCCCCAGGATGAGTACTACGACGCAGAAGTTGTCTCCGTCTCCGCCGAGGCCTGCGAAAGCCGCGAGATCGTCGCCTCGGTCGACTGCTTCATCGCCACCTTCGAACTGACCACCGGCCCCGACGCCGGGGAGACCGGCGAGTTCGTGGTCGCGGCCGACGAACTGGACCTGCCCACCGTCGAGGAGGGCGACCGGGTAACCGTTCTCGACGTGCCGACATCGCCCGAGCCGTACAGGTACGTGTTCGTGGACTTCCAGCGCAGCACACCGCTGTGGATCCTGTTCGCCGTCTTCGTCGTGGTCGTTGTGGCGTTCGGGCGTTGGAAGGGCGTGCGCGCATTGCTCGGCCTCGGTGCGAGCATGCTCATCCTGGTGGCATTCGTCGTGCCGTCACTGTTGCGGGACAACCCTGCGGTCTGGGTGGCACTGGCGGGCACGGTTGCGATCGCGGTTGTGTCGCTGTATCTCGCACACGGCTTCGACTTCTCGACCACCGTTGCCCTCGGCGGAACTCTCATCGCATTGCTGGTCACAGCACTGATCGCGCTCCTGGCAGCCTCGGCGACAAACCTGACCGGCCTGGGCGACGAGGACGCCCAGGTACTGCGGATCACGGCGGAGTCGCTGGATCTGCGTGGTCTGCTGGTGGCGGGGATCGTCGTCGGTGCGCTCGGCGTGTTGGACGACGTCACCGTCACGCAGGTGTCGACCGTGGCGGCCCTTCGCCGGGCCAATCCGGAGATGGGCCCACGTGCGCTGTATTTCGAAGCAGTGAGCGTCGGTCGCGACCACATTGCATCGACTGTCAACACGCTCGTGCTCGCCTACGCAGGTGCTGCGCTCCCACTGGTGCTGCTCTTCGCCCAGGGAAGCGCACCGGTGTCACGCATACTCACCGGCGAAGTGGTGGCGGTCGAGATCATCCGCATGCTGGTCGGCTCGATCGGTCTCGTGCTCGCCGTACCGATCACCACAGCTCTTGCTGCGGTGACCCTCGACACGACTGACGTCGGCTCCCATTCCCACGGACCGGTCGGCCCACCAGCCGAAGACCCCGACGACAGCACCGCGGACGAGCTGGTGCACCGGGCTGAGCGCCAAACTCGCGGCGATGCCGGTGCTGCGGACAACCTCTCGGCAGACAGACCTTCGCCGGACAAAGCCCTGCCGGACCATTCCGAAGATGGGTGGGAGGACTTCACCGGCGAGGACCGCGACTTCTGGGACGACAGTCGCTGACCGGGTCAGTTCCGTGCTGACCTGACGGTCAGTTCCATGCTGACCTGACGGTCAGTTCCATGTTGACCTGACGGTCAGTTCCGTGCTGACCTGACGGTCAGTCGTGTAGCGGTTCCAGAACCCTTCGGCGCCGGTGCTCGAACACCAGAGACGTTCGTTCGTCCACGACACCGGGGGCTCGCGCCACACGATCGAGTACTGACGAACGAAGATTGTCGACGCTCTCCACGCACATGTGCACCAACGCGTCCTCCACGCCGGTGACCAGGGTGACCGACAACGTCTCGGGCATCTCCCACATCGCGTCGAGGAATGACTCCACAACATCTGCGGTCTTTGGTCGCAGCCGAACCGCCACCATGGCCTGCACCGGCCTGCCGAGGGCGGTGGGGTCGACCTCGGCGCCGTAGCCGGAGATCACCCCGGACTGTTCCAGGCTGCGGACACGATCGAGGCATGTCGACGGCGCCACGCCCACTGCCGACGCCAGGGCCTTGTTGGTCATCCGTGCATTCGACTGGAGAGCCGACAGAATGCTGTGGTCGATTGCATCAAGATTCGCCATACTGATCAATTTACCGAATATCTGAGTACCAGCGAACCGATCCGGTGGATATTCGTGCAGGATTGGTGGTGTATAGACGGATATTGGGGGCACCATGACACTGGCAGAGTACGAACTGGCCGACCGCACCACGCGCGATGACGGCACGGTGTTTCTGACCGGAGTGCAGGCTCTCGCACGCCTGCCGGTCGAACAGCTCCGAGTGGATCGACTGGCCGGCCTCAACACCGCCGCATTCGCATCCGGCTATCCGGGAAGCCCGCTGGCGGGACTCGACATGGCACTCGAACAAGCAGCCGGGCAAGCACCTGAGCTGCCGATCGTTCTGCGACCCGCGTTGAATGAAGAGCTCGGCGTATCGGCAGTGATGGGGAGCCAGCTCGCGGCGTCGCGGCCCGATGCCATCTACGACGGCGTGGTCGGCCTCTGGTACGGCAAGGCCCCCGGACTCGACCGCTCCTCGGACGCGTTGCGACACGCTGTGTACACCGGCACCTCCCCCGGGGGCGGCGCAGTGGCGATCGTCGGTGACGATCCGGCCGCAAAGTCATCGACGTTGCCGTCGTCCTCGGACGCCACATTCGTGGACCTCCACCTGCCCATCCTCTACCCGGGCGATGTCTCCCAGGCCCTGGACCTTGGTCGCCATGCAATCGCGCTGTCACGTGCGTCAGGTCTCTGGGTCGGGCTCAAGGTCGTCAGCGCAGTCGCGGATGGCACCGGCAGCGTTGCGCTGGACCCGACGCGCGTCTCGCCCAAGATGCCGACCGTCGACGGCGAACCGTACGAGTGTCGCCCGGACGCGCTGCTGTTGGGAGCCCATTCGATGGAGATCGAACGCGAGCTTCGCGGAATCCGTACCGAGATCGCCGTGCGCTACGGAGAACTGAACCAACTCAACCGGCTCAGCGTGCGTTGCGACGACGCGTGGCTCGGCATCATCGCTTCGGGAGTCACACACCGCGAGCTGATGGAGGCCCTGCGACGGCTGGGGCTCGACACCGTGGACCTGGCAAACGGCGGGATCCGTGTGCTCGAGATGCAGATGCCGATTCCGTTCAGCACGGAGGTCGTACGGGACTTCGCCCGGGGACTGGAGGAAGTCATGGTCGTAGAGGAGATGAACCCGACACTGGCACGATTGATCCGTGACTGCCTCTACGGGGCAGTCGACCGTCCGTTCGTGACGGGAAAGGTCGACCGCCACGGCGCGCCCCAGTTCCCGGACCACGGCCCGCTCACAGCAGACCGCATCGTTGGTCCACTACGTCGCGCCCTCGAGGGACGCCTGGGTGAACGCATGACACCTCGCACCGAAGCACGCCGACGGATCGAGGTTCCGCTGAACACCTCGAGGTCGCCTGCGTTCTGTTCCGGCTGTCCGCACAACCTCTCGACGCGAACTCCGGAGGGCACGGTTGTGGGCGCGGGCATCGGGTGCCACACGATGGCCCTGCTGAGCGACGACCCGAGGCTGGGCGAGATCGTGAGCATCACGGCCATGGGCAACGAGGGGGCGCCGTGGATCGGCTTGTCACCGTTCGTGCAGACACCACATCTGACCCAGAACCTGGGTGATGGCACGTACTTCCACAGCGGACAACTCGCGGTGCAGGCAGCCGTTGACGCCGGCGTCGACGTCACGTTCAAGATCCTGCTCAACGGCCACGTTGCCATGACCGGTGGCCAGCTGCCTCCGGGTCAGCTGGACGTCGCCGGACTGGCGCGGGTGCTGCTCACACAGGGCGTGGCGAAGATCATCGTGACGACCGACGACGTCAAACGTGTCCGCGGGACGCGCCCTCCGGCTGGAGTCGACGTCTGGGATCGGGCACGCATCATCGAGGCGCAGGAAGCCCTGGCCGCGACGCCGGGGGTCACCGTGATGGTGCACGACCAGCCGTGCACGGCGGCGCTGCGAAAGCAGCGCAAGCGGGGTACCGCCCCAACGCCCGAGACCAGGCTGCTGATCAACGAGGAGATCTGCGAAGGTTGCGGCGACTGTGCCGAGAGGAGTTCGTGCCTGTCCCTGCATCCCGTTGAGACGGCTGTGGGTACCAAGACCCGGATCGACCAGTCGAGCTGCAACATCGACACGAGTTGCCTCGACGGCGACTGTCCGTCGTTCGTCTCCGTCCGTCCGGCGCGAGCCCGGCGGTTCCGGAGGCTCTTCTCACATCTGCGGCGCCCCGAGGTACTTCCTGAACTCCGGAGCGACACGCCTACCCGCTCGCTGCCCACTCCACCCGACATGGCGGAGCCGGCGGCGGCCGACCCGCCGAGCTGCGAGGTGAGGCTTGCCGGAATCGGCGGCACCGGCGTTGTGACGGTATCCCAGGTCCTCGGCACCGCCGCCATGCTCGAGGGCCGGTTCGTGCGAGGACTCGACCAGACCGGGCTCTCCCAGAAGGCAGGTCCGGTGGTATCCGACGTTCTGATCGCATCGGAGTCGACCGACGACGCGACCAATCACATCGGTGAAGGTCGGGCCGATGTGATGCTGGCGCTCGACACGGTCGTAGGTGCCTCACAGCAAGTGCTGGCAGCGACTTCGCCCGGAACCCGACTGGTCGGCTCCACCTCCAGGACTCCGACAGCCTCGATGGTCTCCGATCCAAGGGAGAACCATGACGATTGGGGCACCCTCGTGAGCAGGATCGAGGGCGCGTGCGATGCCGGTGCCATCTGGCTGGACGCCACTGCCGTCGCGACCCATCTCGTCGGCAACGCCGCCACGGCCAACATGGTGGTGCTCGGAGCAGCATTCCAGGCGGGCCTACTTCCGGTTGCGTGGGAGTCACTCGTTGCAGCGGTCGAGCTGAACGGGGTCGCTGCGGCGGCAAACACCCAAGCACTTCGCTGGGGACGGTGTGCGGTAGCCGATCCCGACCACCTGGCCGCTGCGCTGGGGTCTGCGGTTCCCGTCGCCGGAACTGCATCGGCCTCCGATGGTGGCGACCCGGCTACCGGTTCGATGCTTGAAGAGCTCAGCTCCATCGGGGCACCGGACGATCTCATCGCCACGGTGACGGACCGGATCGGCCGCATCGTGGACTACCAGGGCGTCTCGCTCGCGGACACTTACCGCGACCTGATGCTGCGGACCGCCGCCTGCGAGCAACAGGTGGCGCCGGGATGCTGGGATCTGACCAGCACGGTGGCGGTTGAGCTACACCGCGTCATGACCTACAAGGACGAGTACGAGGTCGCTCGTCTGCTGACCGACGAACCGACGATGCAGGCGGCTCGGCGCCTCGTCGACGGACCTGCCGTGGTGCACTGGAACCTCCACCCACCGCTGCTTCGAGCGATGGGGGTGAATTCCAAGATGCGCGTCAGCAGTCGGCTGGCCCCGGCGATGAGGGTCCTGGCCCGCGGAAAGGCCCTCAGGGGACGCTGGTTCGACCCGTTCGGACACACCGCCGTCAGGCGCGCGGAACGGCGGCTGGCCGGTGACTACCAAGCTGCACTCGAAGATGCTCTCGACGCTCTGGATTCGTCCAACCACCGCGGACACGTCGAACGCCTCGGCGTGTCCTCCCGGGTTCGGGGCTACGAGGACCGCAAGCTGGCCGCGATCAGTGAAGCATGTGAGGAACTCGACTCACGGTGAAGGCAACACGCCGGTGGCGCCACCAAGCG
>JBPCTP010000586.1:0-4287 GCA_051011615.1 Microthrixaceae bacterium
GGGTGATACCGAGTCTTCGGGTGATACCGAGACTTCGGGTGATGCCGAGACTTCGGGTGATACCGAGACTTCGGGTGATGCCGAGTCTTCGGAGCTCGAAGCGCTGCGCGAGGAGAACCGGCTCCTCACCCAGCAGCTGGAGCAGTTCAGTGATTCCGAGGCGGCTGTGCGCGAGCGGGTGAAGGGAAAGCGTCTGCGCCGCCTGTCGATCTCACTCGCCGTAATCGGAGCGCTCCTGCTGCCGCCTTCGGTCATGACCGTCTGGCTTCGCAATCGGGTGCTCGACACTGACATCTATGTCGAGACAGTCGAGCCGCTCGCATCGGATCCGGCGATCCAGGCCGCCGTGGCCAATCGCATCGCGACAGAGGTCTCGAACGCGCTCGATCTCGAATCGGAAATCGAGAGCCTCCTGCCGGAGCAGGCCGCGCCCCTGGCCGCGTTCATTGCGAGCGGGGCGGACGGTCTGATCGACGACCTGGCTCTGTCAGCCGTGCAGAGCGACCAGTTCAAGACCATCTGGGAGGCAGCCAATCGAGAAGGTCATGCAGCCCTGGTGGCGATCCTCACGGGGGAGCAAGGCGATGTTCTCGACTTCTCGGACGGCCAGGTCGTGCTGAACCTCGCAGGGCTGGTGAACACAGTGTTGTCGGGCCTCGACGACGCGACCGGCCTTGATCTGGCGAGCAAGGTGCCCTCCGATGCGCTGGACGCGCAGTTCGTGCTGTTCGAGTCCTCGGGGCTCGCTGACGCCCAGGCCGCGATCCAACTCTTCGACACCCTCAGCTGGTTTCTCGTGATCGTGACCCTGGCCTGCCTGGCAGGTGCGGTTCTGTTGGCACCCGACAAACGCCTGGGCTTCCGACGGATCGGGATCGGGATATCGGTCTCGATGTTGCTCACGCTTGTAGCACTGGCTCTGGGGCGTCAGGCGTACCTCAATGCCCTGGCCGGAGTTGTCGAGAGCCAGGCTGCCGCCGAGGCAGCCTTCGACATCATCACCAATTTCCTGCGTGCGACACTTCGTGCGGCGTTGGCCTTGGGAGTGGTCTTCTTGCTGGCCGCGTGGATCGTCGGCCCATCCAGAGCTGCGGCCATCGTGCGGGGTTGGGGTGCCGCTCTCTCCGGAGAGGTGGATGCGCGAACGGGTGAACGCGATCTTGGCCCGGTACCGCGCTGGGTCCGCTCGCACGTCAGTGCCCTCACCTGGTCGACGTTGGCGATTGCCGGCGTGGTGGTGGTCCTTTGGCAGCGCCCGACCGGAATTGTGATTCTGGTCATCGCCGGTGCTGCCGCCCTGGTCATCGGGGTGCTCAGGCTCGTTGCAGCTGCGGCCAATGATGTCGGTACCGACGAGAGCCTCCCAGCTGGGCCCACCGCTGAGCTCGCGACCGCTGAGGAAAGCTGAACCACGGCCTCATCGGACTACGGTGACGGCCCGGGTCGGCTCGCTGCGCCACATTCCACCCAATTCAGTTCGGAGCAACCATGATCATTCTCGCAATCCTCGTGATCGGCATGTTCGCCGGGTGGTTCGCCAACCTGGTGCTGGGTGGCGGTACACAACCGAAGGACTGGGGCGAGGTGCTCGTCGCCGGGGTCGGCGGCTCGCTGGTGGGTGGGCTACTGCTGAACCTGCTGACCGGCAACGGGATCGACCTGAGCTTCAGCGGCATCATCGGCTCCACCGTCGGTGCCATCATCGTTCTGGCGATCTGGCGGGCGGTGAAGAAGTAGGTGGACCGGGCCGTTGCGATTGCGGTCAGGCCAGGAGGGTATGGGTGGCGTTGCCGAGGAAGTGACCCTGGCCGAGGGTGATGCCCATCTCGGTCACGATTTCGAGTTCGTGGGCTGTTTCGATGCCTTCGGCGAGAACATCGGCCCCGATCGCTTCGCCAATGGCGCGTGCTGCCTGGAGGAAGGCAACTCCGGAGGTGTCGCCCTTGCCGGCCCGGTGGATGAAGGCCCGGTCCACCTTGATGAGGTCCGGGCGCAGCCCGGCGAGTGCCTCCACGTTGGCGAACCCGGCTCCGAAATCGTCGAGGGCGATGGTTGCGCCGGCGTGGCGCAGCAACCGCAGGTGTTCGATGGCACCCACGTGGTCGGCCAGCATGACGCCCTCGGTCACCTCGATGGTGATCCTCTCGATGAACGCTGCCAGCTCGCCCGAGGTGAGCATCTCGCTGACGGCAGGATCGGCCAGTTCGGGAACGGAGAGATTGACCGCCACCTTGAAATCGGCGGGAAGCACCGGAGCGCTGCGAAGGTCCTCGGCGAGGATGTCCAGCACGATGCGGCCGAGTTGGCGGATCTGGCCGTTGGCCTCGGCCATCGGCACGAAGCTGGCAGCGGAGATGATCTGGCCGTCGCGCTTCCAGCGCAGCAGAGCCTCGGAAGCGAAGTGGCGGCCATTGCTCAGGTCGGTCATCGGTTGGTAGTGCAGTTCGAATGACTGCTCGCGCATCGCACGGGCGAGTCTCTGGCGAGCCGTGGCGACCCTGCTGGCTCGTGTAGCCATTGGCTCGTTGAACGTGACGATGCCGTCGCCGCCGTCGTGCTTCGCCTCGTACATCGCCAGGTCTGCCAGATGCATGAGTTGGTCTGCATCGTCGCCGTCGCGCGGGAAGTGCACGATGCCGATGGATGCCGTCAGCAAAGGTGCCGCATCCTCGAAGAGGATGGGCTCGTGCACCGCGCTGAGGGCTCGCTTGGCAATCGCCGTGGCATCGGTGTGTTCTCCGAGGTCCGCCACGAGAATCCCGAACTCATCGCCCGCAAGGCGGGCAACGGTGTCCGACGGCCTCGCAGCGCGACGCAGCCGGGCGGCGATCTGCCGAAGTGCATCGTCGCCGCGCGCGTGGCCGAACTGGTCGTTGACCGCCTTGAAGCCATCAAGGTCGACCCACAACACCGCCCCTTCGCGCCCGAGCACGGTCGCTCGTTCGACCTCATGGTCGAGGCGCGCCAGAAGGCCACCCCTGCTGGTGAGGCCGGTGAGGCTGTCCTCCTCTGCGACCCGCCGGGCGGTGCGCTCCACGCGGCCGAGCTGGATCAGCATCATCAGTGGCACCAGCAGCACTGCGATGAGACAGAACACGGCCGCCAGAAGCCAGGAAACCGAATAGAACTCCGGCGCCGCGATGTTCATCACGGCTGACCCCAGTGCCAGCGCAGCCACGGCGGTCATCCAGCCCGCCACGATGCTGTACCGGAAGTTCCCGAGCAGCAGAACGATCGCCAGCGATGCCGCCGCAAGGCCGGTGACCACCGCCCAGGTGACGCTCCATGCAGCAGTCGGTTGACCATCGGCGTCCAGCAGCACGGGCAAGTTGTCGCCGGCCAGCACGACCACGGCGCCGACGGCCAGCAGCACCGCGACCGAACTCAGCACGGAGACGGCCACATGCGTGCGGCGCCCGGGGCGACGGTAGACGCGGCCGTCGCCCCAGAGAATGGCGGCCGTGATACCTATCCCCACCGGCAGGATCAGGTGCATGAAGACCATGCTCCAGGCGGCGGTGGTGGCTCCACCCATGAGCTGTTCGCCCGAGATCAACGCACCCGGTGTCACCAGCAGCACGACGATGGCGGACCATCCGACCGCCACGTAGGTGGAGCCCAGTGCAAGGTAGGCCCGGTTCCGCGACGCCGCAGCATGTGAGTAGATGACGAAGGCCGCGCCCAGGCTGGCGGTGGCGATCAACACGTTGAAGCTGGTCATCAGGCCTTCGGCATTGCCGATGTCGCTGTCGCCGGCGAACAGACCGACGAGCACGAGGACGACGGCACCGAGCGACGCTGCGATCCAACTCACGGAGTCGAAGGTGCCGGCCCGCCGCGGAGCGTCGAGCGCCAACAGCGATGTGGAGCCCACCCCTCTGACCATCCACGAAAGGTACCGTGCCGAGTGGTTCGGGGCAGCAGGCGGATCTACGGGGTGGGCGGAACCTGCCGAGCAGCGGTCAGGATTCGCCCATGTAGATGCCCACCGAGCGGGCCGTGTGGACCAGCTCGTCGCCGGGGGACACGAGGGCCGCGCCTGCAGCCACGACGTCGCTGAGCTCAACCGCCTCCACCGTGGTTCCGCGCATGGCGACCATCGAGTCGTAGCGCTCCTCGGCCACGAGGTCCACGGCGTGGATCCCGTAGGCGGTCGCCAGAATCGTGTCCATCGAGGAGGGTTCGCCTCCGCGTTGGATGTGGCCGAGAACGGTGGCACGGGCCTCCACCTGTCCCTCCGTTGCGGATTCGAGCGCATGGGCGATCGCCTCACCAACGCCTCCGTAG
>JBPCTP010000587.1:0-5333 GCA_051011615.1 Microthrixaceae bacterium
GCTGCATCGTTGTCGGTCGCGGTATCGGTCACGGTCGGCCCCTCGGTCGCACACATCTTCGGACCTCGCGAACGTACTTGACCGGACGGTCAAGCGGCCACGCGGGCACAACGCCCGCACGGTTACGCTCGGGGGATCAGCTCGCGACCCGCCTCGCATCCCTTCCTGGAGCACCACGCGCCCCTGCCGTTCGCGCACCGGGGCGGCACAGAGGCCGCACCGGAGAACAGCCTCTCGGCGTTCGCCGCGGCGGTAGAAGCCGGCTTCGTCTATCTGGAGACCGACGTCCACCTGAGCGCGGACGGTGTGGTCGTGGCCACCCACGACGAGGATCTCGGCCGCGTGTCCGACATCGACGGCGTGATCGCGGAGATGACCTGGGCGGACATCCGCACCGCTCGCCTCGGAGGCTCCGAGCCGGTGCCCACATTCGAGGAACTCCTGGAGGCGTTCCCCGAGCAGAAGTTCAACATCGACCCGAAGTCGGACGCCGTCACCGAGGCTCTCATCGAGGCGCTCGTGCGTCACAACGCCCTCGAACGCGTTTGCATCGGAGCGTTCTCCGACGACCGCCTGGCAGCGATCCGCAACCGGCTCGGCCGCGAAGTCTGCACCTCCGGCGGGCCGAGGGAGATCGCCGCTCTGGTCGCCGCTTCGAAGATGCCGGGCTCGGCGCGTCGGGCACCACGTAATCCCCCGGCGTTCGACTGCGTGCAGGTGCCACTGCGCCACAAGCGCGTCGAAATCGTGACCCGGAAGTTCGTGAATGCCGCCCACGCACGCGGCATCCAGGTGCACGTGTGGACCATCGATGAACCCGATGAGATGCACCGACTCCTCGACCTCGGAGTAGACGGAATAATGACCGACCGGCCCTCGGTGCTGAGGGGCGTCTTGGAGTCGCGGGGCACCTGGTAGGCGATTCGGTCTACATTGCGGCTTCGCACCGGCCGTCGCGCGGGGACTAGACCGACGGGGGCGAATCGGCGGCCAGGGGGGTCGCCGACACATCGGAGGTAACGGTCGGGTGTTGGGCAAATCGGGTGCTGGTCGGGGATTTCGTGGTCGATTGTTGGCGGCGTCACTGATCGGCGTTGCGCTCATCGGAGCAGCTTGCGGTGGAGGCGATGGCGGCGGCTCTTCCGACGGGAACTCCACGACCGATCCGGGAGCAATCGTCGAGGGTGGCGAGATGACGTATGCCCTCGAGGCAGAAACCTCGGGTGGCTACTGCTTTCCGGAGGCTCAGCTGGCGGCGTCAGGAATGATCGTGACCCGGGCCATCTACGACCTTCTGATAGTTCCCGCTGACGGCGAGCCGGGTTATGCGCCGTACCTGCTGGAGTCCCTCGATCGCAACGAGGACGCAACAGTCTGGACGCTGAAACTCCGCGATGGCGTCAAGTTCCACGACGGCACCGACCTGGACTCCACGGTGCTCAAGAACAACATCGACTCGTGGCTCGGAAGGTACCCCGGGCGACCGTCCCTCTTCCTCTCGAATGTGCTGCAGCAGGTCGACACCGTCGAGATCCTCGACGATCTCACTGTGCAGATGACCACCAAGATCCCGTGGGTGGAGTTCGCGCCCTTCCTCTACGGGGGAAGCCGGCTGGGGATAATGGCGCAGGCCCAGCTTGATGATCCGGAGAACTGCGACAAGAACCTGATCGGCACCGGACCGTTCATGCTCGAGGAGTGGCTGGTCAACGACAGGCTCACAGCCACCAAGAATCCGAACTACTGGGCAACCGACAGCGAAGGTCGCCAGCTGCCGTATCTGGACCAGATCACGTTCACTCCGGTGCCCGACAACCAGACGCGGGTCAACGGGCTGCTCTCAGGTGAGTACGACGTGATCATGACCAGCAGCGCCGAGGCGGCCGAGCAGCTGATCGCCGAAGGTGAGGCCGGGAGCATCTCCCTGACACAGAGCATGGTGAATGCAGAGGTCGGGTTCCTCATGTTCAACGAGGGACGTGCGCCCTTCAACGACGAAGGCGCCCGGCGTGCAGTAGCAACCGCGATCGATCGGGAGCTGTACAACCAGGTCGTCAACTTCGGGATCCCCGAGACCGCCTCGGGGCCCTTTGCCCCGGGTGCTCCGGGATACGTCGAGGATGCGGGTTTCCCCGAGTACGACCTCGAGGAGGCCAAGCGCCTCGTGGCCGACTACGAGCAACGCACGGGCGCGCCACTCGAGTTCTCATACCTGCACGGCAACGACGCGGGCAGCATTCGTGCAGCCCAGTTCATCGCGGAACAACTCGAGCAGGCGGGAATCAATGTCAACATCCAGACTCGCGAGCAGGCGACACTCATAGCCGAGGCGCTGGGCACGGAATGGGACCTGATGGCGTTCCGGAACTTCCCCGGCGGTGCGCCCGACGGCAACTACCCATGGTGGTACTCCACTTCGGTGGTCAATTTCCCCAAGATGGACGATCCCGTGATCGACCAGCTCATGGATCAGGGCCGTTCCGAGTTGGATCGCGACAAGGCGCTGGACATCTACGAGGAAGTCAACCGTGAGCTGAGCGCACAAGTTCACTACGTCTGGCTCGACTGGACCCTGTGGACGATCGCCACATCACCTGATGCGTCCGGAGTCATGGGTCCGACCCTGCCCAACGGCCAGCAGCCCAGCCTCGGTCTTTCAACTGGCCACGCAACGCTGGGCCTGCACTACACGGAGTAGAGATCGGATCAGAGATGACCATGGGAGTGGAAATGACGAACAGACGACGTGGACGTGTGCTTCTCGGCACCCTGGCCTCACTGGCGATGCTCGCAGCGGCATGTGGTGGGGGCGGTGATTCGGCCGACAGCAACGAACGCAACGGTGGCGATGCGGGTGGCGGTGATCCGGTCTACGGCGGCGAGCTCGTCTATGGCATGGAGGCCGAGTCCTCAGGCGGATGGTGCCTGGCGGAGAGCCAACTCGCCATCTCCGGCATCCAGGTGGCGCGTGCCATATACGACACGCTCACGGTGCCCAACGAGGACGGTGAGTTCGTCGGCATGCTCGCGGAGTCCGTGGAACCCAACGAGGATTTCACCCAGTGGACCATCAACCTCCGCGAGGGTGTCACCTTCCACGACGGCACGGCGCTCAATTCGAGCGTGGTCAAGAACAACATCGACGCGTGGCGGGGCCAGTACCCGGCGCGGACTCCCCTGCTGCTGATCTTCGCGTATGCGCCGATCACGGATGTCTCGGTGACCGATGACCTCACACTGAGTGTCACGACTGACGTTTCCTGGCCTGCCTTCCCCTCTTACCTCTACTACACGGGCCGCGTCGGGATCATGGCCCAGGCGCAGCTCGACGATCCGGACTCGTGCGACGCGAACCTCATCGGTACGGGCCCCTTCATGCTCGAGGACTGGCAGGTCAATGACTTCCTGTCCACGACCCGCAATCCCGACTACTGGGCCACCGACGACGCGGGGAACCAGTTGCCCTACCTCGATGCGGTGACCTTTCGTCCGTTCCCTGAAGGATCTGCCCGCACCAACGCGCTTCTGGGCTCCGAGCTCAATGCCATGCACACCAGTTCCGCCCAACAGGTCGAAACACTCGAGGCCGAGGCTGACGCAGGCAACCTCCGCCTCTACCAGTCGATCGAGTTCCCCGAGGTCTCCTACGGGATGCTCAACACCGCCAAACCCCCTTTCGACAACCTCCTCGCACGCGAGGCAGCAGCGCTGGCGTTCAACCGCGAGCAGGTCAACGAGATCATCAACCTGGACAAGTTCGAGATCGCGAACGGCCCATTCGGTCCGGGCGAGATGGGCTATCTCGACGACACGGGCTGGCCTGCCTACGACCAGGCAGCGGCCGAGGAGCTGGCGGAGCAGTACGCCGCGGAAACCGGCAATCCGCTGGAGTTCACGCTGACGGTTCCCAACACCAGTGAGGTGTTGGCAACAGCCCAGCTCCTCCAGGAACAGGGCGAGGCAGTGGGGGTCACGATCAACGTGGAGGCCGTCGAGCAGGCGACCCTCATCACCAAGGCCATCGGTGGGGACTATGAAGCCATCGCGTTCCGCAACCACGCCGGTGGCGACCCCGACCAGCAGTACATCTGGTGGTACGGCGGCGGTCTGACCAACTTCGGCAAGTTCGACGATCCGGAGATCAATTCCTTGCTCGATGAAGGCCGATCCTCCACCGACCAGGCCCGACGCACGGAGATCTACGAGGATCTCAACCGCCGGTTCGCGACTGAGTACTACAACCTCTGGCTCAACTGGACCGAGTGGACCATCGCCACCGACCCGGACGTCTACGGCCTGGCCGGGCCCGACAATCCGGACGGATCCGGACCATTTCCCGGCCTGGCAGACGGTCACAGCCTTGCCGGCACCTGGATCGCCCAGTAGCTCGGGGTCGATATCCTCGCCGAACGTCGGCGATCTGCTCAGCGTTCGCTGACGAACCACCAACCAGGGGGACATCGCAATGCCGTTCGAGCCTGCCCGAGTGCGTCTTTCTCTGCTGGCGGTCATGTCTGCGCTGGCGATCGTCGCAAGTGCCTGCGGTGGCGACTCCGACGAGGGGACTTCGGGCGGATCGCCAGACGACACCGGTGACGCGGCCGGCGAATCGGGCAGTCCGGTCTACGGCGGCAACGTCGTCTACGGGCTCGAGGCGGAGAACTCCGGTGGCTGGTGCCTGCCCGAGGGCCAGCTCGCGATCTCGGGAATCCAGGTGGCACGTGCCATCTACGACACGCTCACCGCTCCCAACGAAGACGGCGACTACGTACCGTTCCTTGCAGAATCGGTGGAGCCCAATGAGGACTTCACCGAGTGGACGGTCACATTGCAGGACGGCGTCACATTCCACGACGGAACAGCGCTGACCGCCGAGGTCGTCAAGAACAACCTCGATGCCTACCGGGGTGAGTATGCAGCACGCCAACCCCTGCTGCTGCGCTTCATATTCGAGCCCGTCGCCGCGGTCGATGTCGTCGACGACACGACCCTCACGATCAGGACATCGATTCCGTGGCCTGCGCTTCCTGCGGCCTTGTACTCAAATGGCCGCGCCGGGATAGTGGCGCAGGCACAGCTGGACGACGCGGAGACCTGCGACACGAACCTGATCGGGACCGGCCCGTTCGTGCTCGACGAGTGGGTCGTCAACGACCATTTGAGCGCCTCGCGGAACCCCGACTACTGGGGTACCGACTCCGAGGGCAACCAGCTTCCGTACCTCGACTCGATCGAGTTCAGACCCGTGGGGGATCCTGTCACCAAGGCCAACGCGGTGCTGTCCGGCGACCTCGACATGGCCCACGGTTCCGGCGGCGCAACAACCAGCATCT
>JBPCTP010000588.1:0-4298 GCA_051011615.1 Microthrixaceae bacterium
CCGATGAAGTAACCGCCGATGTCATGTGACACAGCCGCGATGACCGCTGCGATGAGCACTCCGATACCCGGGTTGCTGTCCAGGCCGGCGCGATCCGCGACCACGTCCCCGAGTCCGAGGAACAGCCCGGCAAAGGACCCGAGCACACCAATCCACGTGATGCCCAACAGGGTGATGCCGAGATTCGGCACCGACCCCTCGCCGGGTGAGACGAGGAGGAACCAGATCATGGCTCCGAGGGCGACGATGGCAAGAACGGTCGGATAGGCCGCCAGCCCGAACAGGGCTGGACCGACCATCAGCCCGACGAGGGCCACCAGCCCAAGCAGGGTTGCCGGGTTGTACCCGATGTCCCGCACGGCACTGAAGTACTCGAAGCCGGCGATTCCCACCACCGCAGTAGCGAGAAGCATCGTCGGAATTGTGCCGAGGCTGAAGCAGATCAGCCCCAGGGCGACCAGCCCAACTCCCACACCGACAGCCACCGGCAGGTTTCGGTCACCCGAGGAACTGTCGGAGCCGCGACCGCCGCCGGATCCTCCGCCACCGGGGCCCTCGCGACGTCTTGGTCGTTCGGAGCGCTCCCGGCGAGGTGCATCTGGATCCTGCGCCTCACGGGGACTGAACGCCGTGAGTGGGTCACCTTCTGGCTCGTCATCGAAGTAGGGCTCGTCGTCTCCGATGACACCGTCATCGTCGTCGACGTCGGTGGTAGCCGCTCCGCCGAGGGCGCCGAGTCGTGGGCCGTCGTCCAGCAGATCCTCGAAACCACTCCCCTGGTCCTCGGAGAGATCCTTCCATCGCTGTTGGCCGGTCGGGTCGGGATCGTCATCGGAATCAGCCACGACCTTCGGCACCTGACCGGTGGCCGGCTCCGTCCAATGAGGCAACACGAAGGAATCGTCATCGGCCTCCTCTTCGAACTCCGATGGATCCTCGAAGAGGGGTTCGCCCGGAGCGACTCGGGCGTGGCCGCCGCCGTCACCGGGTTCACGCGGTTCGGAGTCCGGAGAGGGAACTATCGGCACCGCGCCGAAGCGGTCAGCAGCAGTCGCACCCGGATCCTCTGTGGTGGAGATGGTGATCTTCGGTAGGTCCGGCTTGTCAGATGGAGTGTCGGGGCGTTCGCCGTAGCGCTTGTCCCGGTCGCGTCGGCTCACCACATCATGGCGTCCGGTGGCCTCTGCCGCCTCCTGCGCACCAATGATGCGCACGCCTTCAGAGGGCTCACGCGGCGCTGCAGGGGTGCCGGAGTCGCCGGATTCCTCAGTTGCGTCCTCGGGCGGTGTGTCATCGTCAGTCATCAGATCCTCCGCGGTGTTTCCGGCTGCTCGCCGGTAGGTGATCCCGAGCCATTGGCTCAGGCCTCCATCAACTCCGCCGTCTTCTGTTCAAGGGCTTCATCTATCCGGGTTTCTTGGGACTTGGTGGACTTGTCCAGCGAATCCTCGTATCGCCGAAGGTCGTCTTCGGAGATGTCTCCATCCTTTTGCATCGATTCAAGATCCTTGCGCGCCTCGCGCCGGGCGGTACGGATCGCGTTGCGGCTTTCCTCCGCGCGTGCACCGGCGAGCTTCACGAACTCCTTGCGGCGCTCCTCGGTCAGCTGCGGGAAGGTGAGCCTTATCGCCGCGCCGTCGTTCGAGGGGTTGAGGCCGAGATTCGCGTCGGTGATCGCCTTTTCGATGGCGTTGATGGAGCCCTTGTCGAAGGGACTGATCATCAGCATCCGAGCATCCGGAACCGAGAAACTGGCCAGCTGCTGCATCGGCACGCTGCTGCCGTAGTAATCGACCTGGACCTTCTCCACCAGGCCCGGGTTCGCGCGTCCGGTCCGAATTCCGGAGAACTCCTCGCGCGCGTGATCAACGGCCTTGGTCATCTTGTCGACCGCATCTTCAACAATGGCCTCTGCCAAGTCGTCACTCATTCGGTCCAGCTTCGCACACCGACACTCACGACTGGGTGAAGTGGGGCTTCAGGAGACAACCGTGCCGACGTGCTCACCCGACAACAGGCGCGAGATGTTGTGGCCGAGCAGATCGAAGACACATATCGGCAATTCGTTGTCCATGCACAGCGACGTGGCGGTCGAGTCCATCACCTTCAGCTCGCGTTGCAACACCTCCATGAAGGAGACCTCCGTGAGCAGCTCTGCGGCAGGGTCGGTCCGGGGATCAGCGGTGTAGACACCATCGGTGCCGTTCTTGCCCATGAGGATGGCTTGGGCGTCGATCTCAACTGCCCTAAGCGCGGCGGTGGTGTCGGTGGTGAAGAACGGATTCCCCGTGCCCGCGGCGAATATCACCACTCGGCCCTTTTCGAGGTGGCGTATCGCTCGGCGCCGGATGTAGGGCTCCGCAACCTGGGCCATGTGGATCGCCGTCTGCACCCTCGTAGGTTGGCCGAGCCGTTCCAGGGTCTCCTGGAGCGCCAGGGCATTGAGAACCGTGGCGAGCATTCCCATGTAGTCGGCCTGGGCGCGTTCCATGCCGGCGCCCTCCCCGCTCATGCCCCGCCAGATGTTGCCTCCGCCCACGACGACTGCAATGTCCACGTCGTAGGTGGCCTTGGCTTCCACCAACTCTGCGGCGAGCCGACCGATCACCTCACCATCGATGCCGAACCCGCTGTCTCCGGCGAAGGCCTCACCGGACAGCTTGATCAGGACCCTCGACCACCGCGACTCCAACAGCGAACTGCTCGGGTCCGTGGTGTCAGGGTCTCCGGCATCCATGGCCCCGACTCCGCTCAGGAACCGATGTAGGCCTGGGCGAAACGAACGATTCGGCCATCGCCCAGCTTGTCCTGAACGGTCTCCTTGTCGCCGAAGAGTCCCTGCTCTGGCAGGACGCGCTCGCCGTACCACGAGTTGAGCCGACCCTCGACAATCTTCGGGATGGCCTGTTCCGGCTTGCCTTCCTTGATCGTCAACGCCTCGAACCCCTCGCGGGCCTTCTCCACCAGCGCCGGATCGATCTCCTCGCGGGTGAGGGAATCGGGCTTGGCAAAGGCGCAGTGCAGCGCGATCTCGTGAGCAGCCTCGTCATCCGCGCCCTCGATCTCGATGATCACGCCGTTTGACCCTCGGCCGTCCTGCACGTGGACGTATGCGTCGACACCGTTGCCGTCCGCCGCCTCGAACGCTGCGACGGTTCCGAGTTCGATGTTTTCCTTCTTGGCGATCTTGATGTCGTCTATCGCCTTGGCGAGTTCCGCCGAGCCGGATGCCTCGACTCCGCCGGCCAGCACTGCGTCCGCGAGCTGCTGGACGAGAGCGGTGAAGTCCTCCGCCTTGGCCGAGAAGTCCGTTTCGGACTTCAGCTCGACCATGGCGACCTTGTTGCCGTCGCGGGCAACTGCCACTGCGCCCTGGGTGTTCTCGCGATCCTCGAGGGTCGCCACCTTCGACAATCCCTTCTCCCGCAGGATCTGGGCGGCCCGGTCACGATCTCCGTCGGCCTCGGTGAGCGCCTTCTTGGCGTCCATCATCCCGGCGCCGGTTGCATCTCGCAGCGACTTGACGTCCTTGGCTGTGAAGTCCGCCATCAGCCGGCACCCTCTTGCGTTGCCGACTCGCCCGTGGCTGACTCCTCTGTTGCCGGCTCGGCCGCAGGTGCCTCGGCTGCAGGCGCCTCTGCGGGGGCCTCAGTGGTCGGAGCCGCCGACGCAACCTCTGGGGAAGGACTCGGCGCAGGCGCAGGAGCAGCGGCCTCCGCAGCCATCCTTGCTTCGCGCTGCGCAGCGGCCGCTGTTGCCTCCTGGCGGGCCTTGGCCTGCGCCGCAGCATGCTCGGCTTCTTGTTCGGCAGTGCGTTCCTTGGGAGCAGCCGCTTCGGGGTGCTTCTTCGAGCGCATCATCTTGCCCTCGATGACCGCATCGGCGACGACTCGGCACATGAGGTCTCCTGCACGGATCGCATCGTCGTTGCCCGGGATGACGTAGTCGATCACGTCCGGGTCGCAGTTGGTGTCGACCACTGCAACCACCGAGATGCCGAGCTTGTTCGCCTCGGTCACGGCGATGTCTTCCTTCTTGGTGTCGAGGATGAACACCGCGTCGGGGAGACGCTCGAGGTTGCGGATGCCGTTCAGGTTGCGCTCGAGCTTTGTCAGCTCACGCGACAACAAAAGGGCCTCCTTCTTGGGCATCACGTCGAACTCGCCGGAGTCGCGCATGCGCTGGAGGTTCTTCATCTTGGCCACCCGCTTCGAGATCGTCTCGAAGTTGGTGAGCATTCCGCCCAACCAGCGCTGGTTGATGTACGGCATACCGCACTTCTCCGCATACCCCTGGAT
>JBPCTP010000589.1:0-11018 GCA_051011615.1 Microthrixaceae bacterium
ATCGCTGCGAAGGCCGCCAGCACGGCGACGGTCGCAAATGCGATCAACGCAGCGGTGCGCACCCGGATCCGCCTTCCCGTGAGCAAGAGCACACAGACGGCGAATGCCGGCACCGAGGCGAGCACGCCACCGACGTCGCTGCCGAGTGTCGGCATTCCGACAATGACCACCACGAAGGCGAAGAGCGCCAGGACCGCCCACAGCCTGATGCGCTCGGCGCCTCGACGCTCCGCCAGCACCCAGCCACCGCACGCCGCGAGCAGGGTGGAGACCCCGATGAGGCTGTAGGCCTGGTTCCCGAAGCCGGAGAACCGACCGGCAACTATCGGTGAGTACCCGAAGATCGTGTCGAGTTGCAGGTGGCCTCCGGTCAGCACGTCGACTGCCAGCACGGCGATGGTGAATGCTGCGACCAGCACCGGGGCGAACTGCTCATCACGGCCACCCACGGTCCTGCTGAGAGCCAGGAACACTCCGCCCACGACAGCGGCCATCGCGAGGATGGCCAAGCCGTAGGTGACCATCGAGAACGCCGAGTACGGCAGAAGGCCCCCCAGGTAGGTGACCGCAGGAATCGTCATCACCACCAGTGCCATGTACTCCAGCCATCGCGAGACGCCTGGACCCCAGCGGACGCCGACCGCAACGAGAAGCAACATCGCCACCAGCAGCACGATGAAGGACACCGTGAGCGGTCCGACCACGTCATCACGAAAGACAGCGCGTTCGTTGGCGAGCTCCAGGGCGTCGACCTTCTGCTCCAGCGAGGAGGAGTCCTCCACGGTGGTCACCGGCGTATCGCTCATGCCTTCGCCCACATCGAGGTCGAAATGTGATGTGATCGTCGCCGCGATGTCGGCCAACGAGACGTAGCCATCGCGGCGGGTCGTGGACGACCGGGCCCAGCCCGGTTCACCCGCAGGGTCACGCACCGCAAAGACCGTCAACTCCTCCCCCGAGAGCGGGGCAGTCGGCGCCACGAGGATCACAAGGTCCTCGGCTGCTGCGGCTTCTGACAACACGCTGCCGAACGACACATCGGCGGCTTCGAGCGCCCGGTCGTAGGCCTTCGTCGCCGCATCATCGGTGGACACGAGGCGGGACATCTCGGCTCGTTCCAGATCGGACATCTCGATCAGCAACACCTCGGCCCCTCCGGCGAGGGCAGCACCGGTCGCCTCTGCCACCACGGCGGGATCCATCCGCACACCTGCGGGGGCAACAGGGTCTGCAATCAACAGGCTCTGGCCCACCTCCCCGAGCGGGGCCTGCCCCTGGGCGTCAAGCAGCGTGAGGGCGCCCTGGCGCTGCGGATCGCCCGAGAAGCCGGCATCAGCGTTCGCGATCGACGCGAATCCGAGACCGGCCTCGGCCAGCACCTCACCCAGGGAACCGGGTGAGGAGCCATAGAGCAGGTCGTCGTTGCGCGACTGGACCTGGGCCCACTGGAGGCTGAGTACCGAACCGGTGGGGACGTCGCCGAGCCGTCGTTGGTAGACCTGGGCCGCCGTTCCATCCTCTGTGGCCTCATCCGGCTCGAGAACCTCTCCGGCATCCAGTGGGGCTACCGACGTGGTTCGGTTTCCCGCCCCGATCGTCAGGTACGCGTCGCCCGGAGAAGTTCGCGAACCAACGGTGCGCGTACTCAACGACGCGAGCGCCGCGTCACCGAGGAACGCGTCGATGTTGGGGGTGTCGACCGAATCGAGGCGATCCCAGGTGAGTCGCGGAAACGACAGCACGAACACACGCCCCGGCCCGTCGGCTCCGCCCTGGAGCTCGTTTGCCGATACAGCGGACCCGTGGCCGGATGCGAGCGCCACCGCCACGACGATCCCAATGGCAACAATTGCGCGAACGGCGGTCGCAGCGAACGGCCGCACCAACGTCCTGGGCACGCGCAGCTGGTGCCGGCGGCTGCTCACTCGATCACCTCTCGGTAGGTGGCCATGATCTCCTCGATGGCACGACCCGGTTCGAACACCGAACGGGCGCGGTCTCGGCCCCGTGCACCCATCGATGCGGCGGCCTCCGGGTCGTCCAACATATGGCACAGGGCTTCCGCCGTTGCGTCCGGGTCACCGAAACCCACTATTACGCCACCCGATGTGCCATCGAGCACCTCCGGGGCCAGTCCGGTCGGTGTGGAAACCATCGGGATGCCGAGCTGTGTCGTTTCCGCGAGCACGAGAGCCGCTCCCTCCCAGATCGACGTCATTGCCGCCACGTCAGCTGCGGCGATCTCATCCACTGCATGCGGACGTGCACCGGCGAACACCACCGATGGACCGACCCGAAGTGTGCCTGCGAGTGTCTCCAACTCAGCGCGCTGGGGGCCGTCGCCGACGATCACCAACACCGCGTCGGGGTGATCTGCATGGACCGCCTCCCAGGCGGTGAGCAAGGTTGGCAGGTCCTTCTGGGGATGCAACCGAGCAACAGAGACCACCATGGGTACGTTGTCACCGATGCCCAGCCGTTTCCTGACTGCGGCGCGGTCCTCCCCCACGATGGGCGGAGGCGAAGCGGGCAACGCCACCGTGATCCGTGCCTGGTCGACGAACTCGCCCAGATCCCGCCCCATCTGCGAGGTCAGTGCGATCACACGGTCCGCCCGGGAGAGAACTCGCCGCTCCAGGACGCGCTGCGCTTCGGCGGACCGCCCAGCTGCTTCGTCGAGCACGATGTTGTGAACTGTCAACACCAGCGGCCTGCGGGGTCGTCCGCCGATGGCGCACCACGCCGCCTTCAGTCCATGTGCGTGCACGAGCTGTGCCGGCCGGCGCCACGGGTGCAACTCGCGCCGGGCGCGGGCCAACTCGAAGGGGCGCACGGACCCCGGCACCGAGACCTCGCCGGCCTGTCCTCCGATGCCGTCCATGACCCCGGCCGGTCCGACGACGGGCGCGGACACTCCGCGGTCCGCCAGACCCTCGGCGAGCTGCGCCACGTGCGCCCGGATTCCGCCAGCGGAGGGCCCGAGCAGCTGCAAGGTGGAAGACAGCGAATTCGTCTCGTCGGCACCGGACGCTCCGCTCATGATCCGGACCTCGTCATTGTCCAGACCTCTTCATGACACAGCCCCTTCATGACACAGCCCCTTCATGACACAGCCCGCGTTCTGCCTGCGCCAAGACTTCTGACGGTCTCCATGGGCCGCGGCCCACCCAGAAGCCACTGCACACCCAGCAGCACAGCAACCATCACGACCGATCCGACTCCAACAGCCAGGGCGGATCCGAACAGCGGATCACTTCCGCTCGCAAGCACGGACAGGACGGCTTCGGCAGCAAGCCAGGCGAGTACCGCCGCTACGGAGGCCGAGACCACTGAACGAAGGGCAGGCACGACGATGTCCTCTACGCGAACCCCCTCGCGATGCAAACGGGAGCGCACGACAAGCCCCAGCACCAGCGCACCGATGAGTTGGGCGACGGAGAACCCGAGGCCAATCGCAGTCACCACATTCGAATCCGAAGCGACCGCCACCATCGACCACATCGCGGCCGTGCCGAGTACGGCAACACCCAGATTCACCAGGGTGGGAGGTGGCGTGTCGCCATAGGCGTAGCTCACGCGGGTCAGGAACAGGATCATCGAATAGCCCGGAAGTCCCAGCGCAAACGCAGCGATCGCAGCGCCGATCTCCGCTGCGCGGTCTGCCGCGTTGCCACGGGCAACAAGGTCGGCCAGCGGCTCCGAGAGAGCCACAAGGGCAGCTGCGCTCGCAATTGTGAGGAACGCTATCGAGCGGGTGGCTCGGCCCACTTCGCCGGCAAACGCGCCCCAGTCCCCCGCGCGTTGGTTCCTCGTGAGCGTCGGAAAGGCCGTGGTGAACACCGGCACGGCGAACAAGGAGTTGGGCAACATGAACAACACGAAGGCCAGTTGGTAGATGACGACGCCACCCTCGACGCGGTTGGACAGCACCAACACGACGACCAACAGGACCTGGGAAAGAGCGAGAAAGCCTGCGGCCCAGCTGCCATCGCGGGCCAGCCGTCGAAGTATCGGGCTGCGGAACTCGAACCTGGGCACGAGCCGGAAGCCAGAGCGCCAGAGTCCGAGGAAGGGAACCAGGCAGAAGGCCACCACGCCGGCGGTGGTGCCCAGTGCCAGTACGAGCTTCTCGTCGAGGGTGAGCTCTAGCGAAGGTGGCTGAGAACCACGCATCGCGCCGAAGAGAAGGTAGGTCGCGATCACCACGACGTTGTTCACCGTCGGAGCGAAAACGGGAAGCGCGAAGCTTCCCCTCGCGTTCAGGACCGCAGTCGCAACGAGGTTCAACCCGTAGAAGACGATCTGGGGGAGGAAGAACCAGAGCAGGAATGTGCCGAGCTCGACCTGGGCATCACGCACGGCGGGGTCATCCACGCCCGAGACAAGGATCCCCATGATCCACGGAGCCGCCACCATTCCCGCGGCGACGATTGCCGCCAGGATCGAACCCATCGCGCCGAGAACCACGCCTGCGGTGTGTTCAGCGTCCTCGCGGCGATGCCGGTCGACTGCGTCGACCATGATCGGCACCAGCACCGATTGCAGCGCCCCGGCGGCGAAGAGCTCGAAGAGGATGTTGGGGATCGCGTTCGACGACTGGTACACGTTGCCCAGGTACGACGTGCCGAGCACTGCGGCCACCACGATCACCCGGGCGAACCCGGTCAACCGGCTGAGAAGGGTAAGGCCGCTCATGCGCATGGCTGCGCGATTGCGCAGCTGCACATCAGCCGCCCCGGAGCTGGTCTCGTTCACTCCTGCGCCGCTGCGGGGTAGGGAGTTTCAACGCCCTCGCCCAGGCCGTAGTGGCCAACGATGTCCTCAGTGAGCGCCTGCACCCCGAAGACGACCGACAGACGTGCCAGCGGTTCGGTGGCGAACTGCACCGAGCTCACCTCGTTGGATGCCGCGCCCGTGCGAATGGGCTCCAGCAGCTCCGGGAGTGGGATCGCAGGATCCTCGGCGTCCGGATCCGGTTCTGCGGGCAGGTCCCCAGCGGACCGCGATGCCGCCACACCTGCCACCAGCAGCGTGGCGGCCGATCTCTGCCCGTAGGACTCCACGAAGGGCACGATCCAGTCGGTCGCTCCAGGGGTGGTGTTGTCGGCCAGAACCACCACGTAACGGACTCCTGTTGTGGCCGGAAACGCCACCTCGGCAGGTTGGCCTGCCGCATCCACAGCGATCAGGCCCGCTTCGGAGAATGAGTCGAGTGTTGCGATCGCCTCAGCCGATTGCGTGGACGCCGAGGGTTCGCCGGGGACGGGATCCGGGACTGTTTCCGCCGGAGTATCCGCAGTCGCGGACAATGCGGCCAGCGCTTCGGCGAGCTCCGCGCCCGCGTCAGAGTCATCGGCGATGGATTCCTGCAACTCGATGGTGCCGACCACATCTGCGGACGCGTTCGAAAGCACTTCGCTCAGAACCGCGAGCGATCCTTCGGGGCGACCCGTGGGACTCACGATCACCACCGGCACCTCGGCGAGCGACTGGTCGATAGCACGGCTGGCGGGTTCGGTCAGCGCCTCTGCGGCTTCATCGTTGCCGCGCAGAACGTCTTCGTACCGCTCCAGGCGTCCACCTCGATCCCGAAAGCCGGTCTCGAGGTCATCCACCCGGTCCTGCATCGAGGAAACGGTTGCCCTGTCGATGAAAGACGCTCCCATCGCAACGCCGATACCGAGCGCCAGGAATACCGCGACGATGCTGACCACGTGAAACCTGATGTTGATCATCCCGGCACTCCCAGAGCGGTTGACAGGTACCCGGTCAGCAGCACCCAGTTGGTCCGGATCAGAAGGCGGATCGGTTCGCTGATGACGATCACGACCACCATCGCGAACAACGCCGCCGCCACCAGCAACAGGAGATCGCGTTTGCGCACGCGCCCTCCGTAGAGGCGGCTGACGCCCTTGGCATCGACGAGGATCGGGCCCACCTTCATCCGGGTGAGCACAGTTGAGGCCATGCCCGCTCGACCCTTGTCAAGGAAGTCCACCATCGAGCTGTGGGTGCCCACCGCAACGATCAGTTCGGCGCCGAGGTCCCAGGCCATCAGCATTGCGATGTCCTCACTGGTGCCGGAAGCCGAGAACTTGTGGTGTTCGAGGCCCAACTCGTCGAGTCGTTGAGAACCCGGGGCACGCCCGTCGCGGTATGCATGTACGACCAACTCCGCGCCACACGACAACCCGGCCTCGGACACCGAATCCATGTCGCCCACGATCACGTCCGGCTTCACGCCTCTCTCGAGGAGCGCATCAGCGCCGCCATCCACCGCCACCAGGAGCGGGCGCATCTCGCGTAGGTAACCGGACCCCCGCAGGTGGGCCAGATCCTCCTTGTAGTCATGACCTCGCACAACGATCAGCACGTGGCGCCCGGTCCAGTCACCCAGTTCAGGCACTTCGAGGTCGTCGGCCAGCAGATCCTGGTTGTCCTCGACGAAGTCGACGGTGTTCTGCGCGAACATCGAGAGTTCCGCTCCCAGGCGTGCGCGGCTGCGCTCGTGAACAGCTTCGATGCTCTCGGAGTCCTGCCGGATTCCGGCGGCTATGAAGCGCTCGCCGTCGATCACCTTGTAGCCCTCGATCGCCACCGTGTCGCCCTCGGAAACCTCCTCCAACAGTGCCGGCCCGAGGTCGTCCACCAAAACGATCCCTGCATTCACCAACAGCAACGGACCGATGTTGGCGTAGCGGCCCGAACTCGAGCGCGCCACGTTGAGCACCGCCGCAGGCTTTGCCTCGACAAGGCTCTCTGCCGCCACTCGGTCGATGTCCTCGTGGTCGATGATCGCTATGTCACCGGGTCGGAGCCTGTTCACCAGCCGTTTGGTGCGGTGGTCGACCATGGCGCGGCCCGTCACGATGCGGTCCGCGGTACCGGTGGCTCGACGGGTTCTTGCCATCACCGGCCCCGTCCTGCGAGGAGCTCTTCGGCGTGGGCCCGGGCCGACTCGGACTGCGGTGACCCCGAGAGCATCCGCGAAATCTCGATTACGCGGTCCGCCTCGGCCAGGCTTCGCACCTCTGTGAAGGTGCTGGCTCCCTTCGAGCGCTTGTCGACAGCCACCTGCGAATGTGATGCCGCTGCCACCTGGGCCAGGTGTGTGACCACCAACACCTGACGGCTGGCAGCGAGGCTCGCCAACGATGCACCCACCGCGTTGGCGGCAGCACCACCAACTCCAGCGTCCACCTCGTCGAACACCATGGTCGGTGGCCCACCGCTAAGAACGAGGCGCAGTGCCAGCATCACCCGCGAGAGTTCGCCACCCGATGCTGCCCGCGCAATCGGTGCCGGCGGGGTATCGGGGTTGGCGGCGAGCTTGAACTCCACGGCCTCACCGGCTCCGGGGGTCCTTTCCGAATCGGCCACCGACACCTCGAACACAGCCCCGCCCAATGCAAGGTCTCCCAGCAGTCTGGTGACCTCCGCAGAGAGGAGCGGCGCTGCGGAGCGGCGAGCGGCACCTACTTTCTGCGCCTCCGCGTCGAGCCGGGCACCGCTGGAGGCGATAACTGCCGCCAGCTGCTCGCGCTGCGCGTCGCGTCCTTCCAACTCCTCGAGCTCCGCACTCGCCTCGGCAGCGAAGGCACGAACCTCTTCGATCGTCTCTCCGTACTTGCGGCGGAGTTCCACCAGGGAATGGCGGCGTCGCCGAACTTCGTCGAGCCGTTCCTCGTCCGGTTCGATCCGTTCGCCTGTGGAACGTATCTCTGCGGTCACGTCGGCGAGCTCCGCGAGGGCACTCCGCAACCTCGCGACGCTCGGGTCGAACGGGCCGTCGTCTCCGAGCACATCGCTCGCCTTGGCCACCAGGTCGGCGGCAGCGCCCTCGGCTCCGAGCAACTCTGTGGCGCGGGCTGCGGCCTGGGTGTATTCGACCGCCCCCGAGAGAAGCTGTTGTTCGGAGGCGAGTTCTTCGTCCTCACCCGGGCGCGGATCGACCGCCTCTATCTCGCCGATCTGGAATCGCAGCAGGTCCAGCTGTCGCTGGATCGCCCGATCATCACCGCCGAGGTCCTCGAGAGTTGCCTGTGCATCAGCGAGTTCGCGGCGTGCTTCGGTGAGCCCCGAGGTGTCGACGTCGCCGAACTCGTCGAGCGCCTGGCGTTGGGTCCTCGGATCCAGCAAGGCCTGGGCGGCATGTTGCCCATGGATCTCCACGAGCTGGGTCGAGAGCTCCGCCAGACGCGATGCGGGCACCAACTCGCCGTTGAGATAGCACCGAGAGCGTCCCGTCGAGGGCACCACTCGCTTGAGCACCCACTCGGTGTCACCCACGGCGAACAGGGCCTCGACCTCTGCTTCTGCTGCGCCGGTGCGAACCCGGCCCGGATCGGCCTTTCCGCCGCAGAGCAGGCGCAGGGCTTCCACGAGCATGGTCTTGCCCGCTCCGGTTTCTCCGCTGAGGGCGGTCATCTGTGCTGAGAAGGCGACGCGCGCCGAGGCGATCACGCCCAGATCCCGGACCGCCAACTCGACCAACATGTGCCACTGAGCGTAGGCGAGGCCGCCCTCGCCGCCGTCGACCGGGCGTTGTGCACTGCGAACACGCTCAGCGCGGTCTCACCGCTCCCAGAGGCCGAGCTTCTGGCGCAGCACCGAGTGGAAGTCGTGCCCACCGAAGGTTACGAACAACGAAGAACGCTCAGCGGCTGTGCACACGACCGATTCACCGGGAGCCAGCGCCCCCACCTGTCGCCCGTCCACCGACACGCCACCGTCGCGATCGCCACTTATGGTGACCCGGGCCTCGCAGTCCGGCCGGAGCACCATCGTGCGGTCAAAGAGCATGTGCGGCGCCACCGGCGCCATGATCATCGACCGGTGCACGGGATCGACGATCGGCCCGCCCACGGAGAACGAATAGGCGGTGGAGCCCGTAGGGGTCGCCAGGATCAGACCGTCTGCGACCCAACTCGTGAAACCTGCACCGTCGAGTGCTACTTCCAGGCGGACGGTCTGGCCCGGTTCGGACTTCTCCACCACGACCTCGTTGAGGGCACTGAACGACTCGACCGTTCCATCCGAACGAGAAAGCTCGATTCCGAGGCGCATACGCTCCTCGACCCTGTAGGCGCCGGACAGAAACCGCTTGAGCGCCATCGTCACGCCGTCGGAGTCGACTTCGGTGAGGTAGCCCAGGGTGCCCAGGTTCGCCCCCAGCACCGGGACGTGTTCACGAACGGCGAGATCCGCAGCCCGAAGCATCGTGCCATCGCCACCCATCGACACCACGAGGTCCAACCCGACCGGGAACTCCGCCTCGTCCACTCCGTGCTCTGGTCGACCGATTCGCTCGGCGTCCTCAAGAGTGAGACGCACTTCGTGGGACCGTTCGTCCAGCCATGCCAGCGTGTCCCCGACGTCTGACGCGCCAAGGCGGTCGTGCAACACGAACCCGAACGCGCTCATGGTCGCTGCCCGAGCTGTGCAACGGCATCACTCACCGCTCGGTCGACCAGGGCTGCCCGGTCCACCGACTGTGGGCTGCCGGGCAGCTCTGTGCCGGATGGCACATGGGTTGGCGACATCGACGGGCTCACTAGGTGCATCAGGAACTCCACGTTGCCCTCGGCACCTCGCAGGGGGGAAACCATGACCCCCATGATGGCTGCTCCGAGCTGCTCTGCGGCCGAGGCCACCGATGAAACGGCGTCGTGCCAGATTTCGGGGTCGCTGACCACTCCCGCGCCCTTGGCCACAGCCCGGCGGCCAGCCTCGAACTGTGGCTTGACCAGCAGCACCAGCCAAGCCCCGGGTTCGACCGCTCCGAGGAGCGGCTCCATCACCACCGTCAGGGAGATGAAGGAGAGATCGGCGACAGCGGCGTCGAACTTTCCGAACTGGCCGGCTTCCACGCCACGGATGTTGGTCTTCTCGACCACGACGACGCGATCGTCGCTGCGAAGCCGCTCATGGAGCTGGCCATGACCGACGTCGAGGGCAACGACCTCTCGAGCCCCCGCCTGGAGAAGGCAGTCGGTGAAGCCGCCCGTCGAAGCCCCCGCATCCAGCACCCGCTCACCCGTGGGGTCCATGCCGAACCCGTCGAGCGCAGCCGCCAGTTTCTCACCTCCGCGACCCACGAATCGCGGTCCCTCGCCGGTGACCACCAGGGAATCTCCGGGGTCCACCATCCTGGCGGCCTTGGTCGCGACCGTGCCGGCCGTGATCACCTTGCCGGCATCAACGAGCGTTCGCGCCTCGCTCCGGCTGGAAGCGAGGCCCCGCCGCACCAACTCGGCGTCGAGTCGGCGTCGCCCTGCCACTCAGGTGACCCCGTTCGCGACCAACTCGGCCAGGTCCTCGGCTAAGAACGCCGTGGCCTCGTCGACGGGAAGATCGTCGCGCCCCGTCACGCCCGAGAGCACCAGCGCGAAACGCACGCCCAGGTTCTCGGCCAGCTTTCCGTCGGTCTCCGGCCGATCGCCGACCACCACCACGTCGCCGCGCCGGTCCTGCGCGGAGCCCCGCTCGCCCAGCCCCAGTCTCGCCACGATGAGCTCGCACATGGGAGCAAGCGGCTTGCCGGCCACCAGGGCCGTCTCCTGAGAAGCTGCCTCCACCGCCGCCAGCACAGAGCCTGCTCCGGGATGGATGCCGTCAGCCCCCGGAAAGGTTGCGTCGTCGTTGGTGGCCAGGAGTCGCGCGCCGGCACGAACTGCGGCGGCCGCTGCGTCCAACTGCCGATAGTCAAAGCCCCTCGAGAGCCCTACGACCACCACGTCAAAGCCCGTGCCCGGCGACATCCCGGTGGGATCGGCATCCGAAATCGGCGAAGCGCCCGCCCGGGCGCTGGCCAACGAGACCAGCGGCGCCGGATCCGCCTCCGCAGCAGGTGTCGGTTGGGCGCCATGCTCGGTGAGCGCGTCGCAAAGCCCCGGCCCGCCGATCACCAGGGCACTCTCGCCGGGCTGGACCAACGAGCACACGGCGTCGGCGGAGGTGACGACTTCGCACCCCGGGGGGATTCCTTGGTTGACGAGGCTTGCCGCCCGCACCGACCC
>JBPCTP010000590.1:0-3432 GCA_051011615.1 Microthrixaceae bacterium
GGCTGACTCACAACGCAACCCTGGCACTCCGTCGGAGGTCCTGCGCCGCCGCCGCTGCGGACCCCGTGGCTGTCAACGCGAGTCGATCACATCGCGATCGGCGATAGTGAAGAAGACAAGGTGATCGAAGTAGTCGCCCGGGTCGGAAATGCCTGACCAGTCGAGCTTCTCGAGCTGTGCACGAGAGCGTCGGCCGAGGCCGACGCGCATAGCTTCGTAGCCATCAACGCTCAAGGTCACCTGCGCGTCACCGCTGCTCCCTCTCGGGGCGTAGGTGGTTCCGTCCATGGCCACCTCGAGTACCGGGAGACCGGCCCTGGCCGCACCGTTGACCCAACCCTTGGCCATGCCGGGCGATGCCTTCGCAACGATCGGTGAGTCGGCTCCTCCAGCGATGCCAACGGTGCCGCGGATGTCCTGCTCATGGGTCCACTGGTCGATGAACAGCCTGATGTCCATCGCGTCGCCGACGCTGTCGATCGTCGAGTCCATCGCCTCGCACAGCGACGCCAACTCATCGACAACCTCGGCGAGGTCCCGGTTGCGTCGGGCTGCCACCTGGGCCTCGGTCCACGGATCGGTCGTGACCCCCTCGAGGTTGCCGGCCAGCATGTCGGAGGCTGCCCCGGCGAGGTGCGAATAGGCGTCCTTGATGCTCCATTCAGGGGTGGCGGACACCATGAGCCTTCCTTGTGCCTCGGTGAGGGATCGCCCCAGCTCCACGAGGCGGACCCTCGTGTCTCGGTACTGGGTGGTTCCATCGAAGGCATCCAGGTCGGACTCCTCGGCGTCGCCGTTCGCCGAGGACCCCGAATCGCCACCGCTCGATGTCATCTCGAATCGGCTTCCGCTGTCGCAACAAGGTTCCTTCGCACCTTCGTGACCCTATTCGTCCACGGCCCCGAGGCCACCCGGCTGTCCTCGGTGAGCCGCGAAGTGAAACGTGTTCCAGTTTTGCGGTACCTTGCGCGACATGCGTACCGAGATCTGTGACCAGCTGGGAATCGAGTTCCCGATATTCGCCTTCACCCACTGCCGCGACGTGGTCGCCGCCGTGTCCAATGCCGGTGGACTGGGCGTCCTAGGCGCCGTCGGCTTCTCGCCCGAACAGCTCGCAACCGAGCTGGAGTGGATCGACCAGCACACCGACAAGCCCTACGGCGTCGACGTGGTCATCCCCGGCAAGTACGAGGGCATGGGTGAGCTGGATCCGGCCAAGCTGGAGAAGGACCTCCAGGAGATGATCCCCGAGGAGCATCGGGCGTTCGCCAAGCAGCTGCTGGCGGACCACGGCGTGCCCGAGATGCCCGACGACGAAGTGGCACCGGCACTGATCGGCTGGACCGAGGCGACCGCCCGCCCGCTGGTCGACGAGGCACTGCGCCACGACAAGGTGAAGTTGATCGCCAACGCACTCGGCACCCCGCCGCCGGAGATCATCTCGGAGATCCACGATGCCGGCCGAATGGTGGCTGCACTCTGCGGATCCGCTGCGCAGGCGACGCGTCACAAGAACGCAGACGTTGACATCATCATCGCCCAGGGTGGCGAGGGTGGTGGGCACACCGGTGACGTCGGCTCGGTCGTGCTCTGGCCCGAGGTGATAGACGCAGTTGCGCCGACGCCGGTGCTCGCAGCGGGCGGCATCGGCTCGGGTCGACAGATGGCGGCAGCCATGGCGCTCGGTGCCCAGGGTGTGTGGACCGGCTCGCTGTGGCTGACGGTCGAAGAGGCCGACATCCCGCCCAAGCAGATGGACAGCTACCTGGATGCGACGTCGCGCGACACGATCCGCAGTCGTAGCTGGACCGGCAAGCCCTGTCGTATGCTCAAGAACGACTGGACCGAGGCCTGGGGTGCGGAGGACACACCGGACCCGCTCGGCATGCCGTTGCAGTTCATGGTGACCGGCGAGGCGGTGGCCCGTGGCCACAAGTACCCCGAGGCGGCCGTCGAGGTGAACTTCAATCCGGTCGGTCAGATCGTCGGGTCGATGAACAAGGTGCGCAAGGCCGGCGACGTGGTCATCGAGATGGCCCAGGAGTATCTGGCCTGCGTGGAGCGCCTCGAAGAGCTCAACGCACGCGCCGTCTGAACCCGGTGCCCGGCGAACGAACTGGGCGCCGCAGGCGAGCACACGCAGCCGGGCACAACTACTGACTCGTCAATCAGTTGTTGACGGTCGACGGCTCGGTTCGTAGCGTTCGCCCATGCGGTTCGCAGTCATCGGCGCGGGAATGGCGGGGATCCTGAGCGCGATCAAGCTCAGCGAGACGGGTCGCCACGAGGTCACGGTCTACGAGAAGAACGATGCACTCGGCGGCACCTGGTACGAGAACACCTATCCGGGTCTGAGCTGCGACGTCCCATCTCATCTGTACAGCTACTCGTTCGCAACGAATCCCGAATGGAGCCAGCAGTACGCGCCCGGCGATGAGATCCGCGCGTACTTCGAGCAGGTGGCGAAGCAGCACGACATCGAGAGGCTCATCCGCTTCGGCGACGAGGTGACGAGTGCACGTCGAGTCGCGGGGAACTGGCGAGTCGAGACTGCCTCGGGCCACACCGAAGACGTCGATGTCGTGATAGCGGCGACCGGGGTGCTGCACCATCCGCGCTATCCGAGCATCGGTGGCCTCGACACCTTCGCCGGCGACGCATTCCACTCGGCGCGTTGGAACCACGACATCGACCTCGGCAACAAGCGAGTAGGGGTGATCGGCAACGGGTCCACCGGCGTTCAGATCGTCGGGGCCCTGGCAGACCAGGTCGGCCACCTGGACCTGTTCCAACGCACGGCGCAGTGGATCATGCCGCTGGAGAACCCTCGGTACTCCGACGAGGACAAGCGGGCCTGGCGGGACGACCCTGAATCGTTGGTGGACCTGCACTGGACGCTGTCGGACCTGTTCGCCAAATTCTCGAACGCAGTGGTCGACTCCGACTCGCCGGAGATCCATGCGATTGCCGAGATGTGCCTCGCGAACCTGGATGACAACGTCACCGACACCGACCTGCGCGAGAAGCTGCGCCCCGACCACCGCGCCGGTTGCAAGCGGTTGGTCGTGTCCAACGTGTTCTACGACGTCATGGCGCGGTCAAACACTTCCTTGGTCACCGAGGACATCGCATGCGTGGAGCCCGAAGGTGTGAGGACGGTCGACGGCGTTCTGCACGAACTCGACGTGCTGGTACTGGCCACCGGATTCCACACCGATGCCTTCATGCGCCCGATGGAAGTTGTTGGCCGAGACGGCATGACCCTGGAGAAGGCGTGGGAGGACGGCCCAATCGCCTACCTCTCGATCTCCATGCCGGAGTTCCCGAACTTCTTCATGCTCAACGGCCCGAACGGTCCCGTTGGGAACTTCTCGCTCATCGAGGTGGCCGAGCGACAGTTCGCCTACATCGAGCAGCTACTGGATTGCATCG
>JBPCTP010000591.1:0-3968 GCA_051011615.1 Microthrixaceae bacterium
ATGCAGCAGTGGTGGCAGAGGCGACCGAGAAGCTGCTCGCCAACCACGATCCTGCGGGCATGTCCGACCAGGATTTCCTGGAGGCCCAGTTCGACGCCGGGCTGGCATGGGTGCACTTCCCCGAAGGCGAGGGCGGCCTCGGGGTCAGCCCGAAGCTCCAGCGTGAGGTCGCCCGCACGATCTCCAAGGCGGGTGGACCCGTCGGTGGGGTCGCCAATCCGATCGGGTACGGCATGTGCGGGCCCGCTGTGCAGGTACACGGCACTGATGACCAGAAGCGTCTGTTGCGGCCGTTGTTCTCGAACGAACACATCTGGTGCCAGCTGTTCTCCGAACCGGGCGCAGGCTCCGACGTGGCATCGCTGGCCATGCGTGCCGAACGCGATGGCGACGAATGGGTCATCAACGGCCAGAAGGTCTGGACAACCCTTGCGCACGTCTCCAGCTATGGCCTGCTCATCGCCCGCAGCAACCCCGAAGTACCAAAGCACCGTGGCATCACTGCGTTCATCGTGGACATGAACGCGCCCGGCGTCGAGACACGCCCCCTTCGCCAGATGACCGGCGACGCCGAGTTCAACGAGGTCTACTTCTCCGACGTACGCATTCCCGACAGCATGCGTCTCGACGACGAGGGCCGCGGCTGGGCCGTGTCCATCACGACCCTGATGAACGAGCGGGTCTCGATCGGCGGATCCACGCCCCCACAGGGCTCCGGGCCGATCGGCCACCTGGTGGACACATGGAAGGCCGCTGGATCGGATGACCCGGTCGAACGCGACCGCGTCATGCAACTGTGGGTCACCGCCGAGGTCAACCGACTGACGAACCTTCGTGCCTCGGCCAACCGTGTGTCCGGCACCCCCGGTCCCGAGGGATCCGTCGCCAAACTGGCGATGGCCGATCTCAACAAGGACATCTACGAAGCCGTCGTGGACCTGCTGGGCGCCCGGGGCATGCTCTACGGCGCCTACGACGATCCCGAACAGAAGGCAGCGCTGTTCGGAGACGACCAGCAGGCCAACTTCCTGCGTGCGCGGGCCAACTCGATCGAAGGTGGTACCTCGGAGGTGCTCAAGAACATCCTCGGCGAGCGCGTCCTCGGCCTCCCCGGAGATGTGCGTGTCGACAAGGAGCTCCCCTGGTCCGAGGTTCCTCGCTCCTGACCCGCTGGGCACCCGGGTCCTGCGGACCGCGCCCAGCTCCTCCGCCAAATGGGGCCCCTGCCCCACGGCGGCCGTGCGCTCCTGACCCGCTGGGCACCCGGGGGTCTGAGCCAAGTGCGACTGGATCGGGGGTCGCAGGCAATAGCGTGGGGGTATGAGCAGGCGCACCAAGATCGTGGCCACCATCGGACCGGCCTCGGACGATCCCCGGGTGCTGGCCGACCTGATGGAAGCGGGAATGGACGTTGCGCGCCTTGGCCTCGCCCACAACACCCTCGACGAAGTCATGGACCGCTACCACCGGGTGCGTGCGGTAGCTGCTGAACAGGGCCGCAATGTCGGCATCCTGGTCGACCTACCGGGCCCCAAGGTGCGATTGGCCAACTTCGGCGACAAGCCGCAACCGCTGGCCACCGGGCACCGGCTCACCCTCGTTCCCGGCAAGGAGAACTCGGACCTCGACACGGTGGGAGTCGACTACGGCGACCTGCTCAGCGACGTTCACCCCGGGGATTCGCTCGCCGTCGGCGACGGCAGTGTGGTGCTCCAGATCGAATCAATCGACGGCGACTCCGCCAAGGCGCTGGTTTGCAACGGCGGTTCGATCCAGGGCCGCCCCGGTCTCCACATCCCGTCGGACCGCCTCAGCATCTCCTCTCCGACCGAGGAAGACCTGCACATGCTGGATGCGTTCGTCGATGCGGGTGTCGACATGGTGGCGCTGTCCTTCGTGCGTTCTGCGCACGACATTCGCCGCGTGGGAACAGAGCCCTACCCGCGAGGCCCCTTGCTGGTGGCCAAGATCGAGACCGGTGCTGCGGTGGAGAACCTCGAGGGCATCATCGAGGCGTCGGGCGCGATCATGATCGCCCGCGGGGACCTCGGATCGGAGCTCGGTATCGAGGAGCTCCCACACCTCCAGAAGCAGATCACCCGTGAGTGCATATCGGGTGGCAAGCCCGTGATCACCGCCACGCAGATGTTCGAGTCCATGATCTCCTCGCCGGCTCCGACGCGCGCAGAGGTGAGCGACGTCGCCAACGCGATCTTCGATGGCTCGTCCGCAGTGATGCTCTCAGCGGAAACTGCCGTTGGTCATGATCCCGTCTCAGCCGTCGGAACGATGGCGCGGGTCGCCGACCGAGCGGATGCAGAGTTCGACTACGAGGCCTGGGCCCGCCGTATCCGGCTGCTGCGGTCCGATGTGATCCCCGATGGAGGCGACCGCATAACCGATGCCATGACCGCAGCCACGTGGCGCGCCGCAACCGAGATGTCGGTGGCGGCGATCCTCTGCATCAGCGACTCGGGATTCACAGTGCGATCAATAGCGCGATTCCGGCCGCGGATGCCGATCATCGGATTCAGCCCCAAGGAACGCACCGTCCGCCAACTCACGCTCAGCTGGGGGACCGTACCCGTGCTGGCCAGCGGGCATGTCGACAACGTCGAGACGATGGACGAGATGATCATTGCCGCACGCGAGGCGGGCCACATCCGCTCGGGCGACATCGTGGCGGTGCTGGCGGGCACCGGTGGGCGTTCCACCGACATGTTGCGCCTCGCACAGGTTCCCTGACCGAAGGCTGAGACCTTGGCCCGATCCGAGACCCAGCAGAGCTCCCCAGCCCCACCGGCACCGCGCAGCCAGCACATTGTCGACGGCTTGGCGGTGATCCGCAGACGCCCGGAGTCACCACTCGCAACGGTGGTGCTGACCCATGGCGTGATGGACCGTGCGGCCAGCTTCGGACGCTGCATGCGTCGGTTGGATGGCCTCGACGTCGTCGCCTATGACCGCCGCGGCTATGCGGGGTCGTTGGCGCGGGGAGCTGCCGATTCGATGCAGGACCATTCGCGTGACCTCCTGGCAGTTTGCGAATGGGCACAAGGCGCCGATCGGACACCAACTCCGATCGTTCTGGTCGGTCACAGCCTGGGCGGTCTCATCACGTTTCTCGCTGCGGCCGAGCGCGGCCGGTCCGGACCATCCGGGGGGATCAATGCCGTCGGGGCGTACGAGGCGCCGATGCCGTGGGAAACGGCAACCGACGGGCAACTCCCGGGCAACGCCGCCCTCGACGTCGCTCGTCGCGATGGAGCGGCGGCCGCAGCGGAGTACTTCTACCGCGCGATGGTGGGAGACGCAGCATGGACGCGTCTCGGCGACACGGCACGCGCCGCGAGGCTGGCCGAAGGGCCCGCGCTCGTATCCGATCTGTTGCATTCACGCGATCGCTCGGCTGAGCCGGACATCAACCACATCGATGCGACCGTAAGACTGGCCGTGGGCCAGCAGAGCCCCCGTCACTTCCAGGACGTGGCTGCGCTGTGGAGCAAGGTGTTCAACATCGAGACAGAGGAGGTTCGGGGTGCAGGCCATGGTGCACACCTCTCGCACCCCGGCGAGTTCGCCCGCTGGATACTCACCACTGCCGGAATCGACGAAGGCTGAGCAGTGGCACGCCGCAAGAGCGAGAAGACGGCATTCGTGCTTTCCGGAGGAGGCAATCTCGGGGCAGTGCAGGTCGGCATGCTCCAGGCCCTGGCGGAGCACGAGTTCGTTCCGGACCTGGTGCTTGGTTGCTCGGTAGGTGCACTCAACGGCGCAACGTTCGCCCGCGCGCCGACCCAGGCGGGTGTGTCGCGCATGGCTGCGAATTGGCTGTCGATCGACGGTCTCACCCTGATGCCCTCCGGCCGGCTGCCGTCGATGATCCAACTGCTGCGCAAAGGTGAGTCCCTGCATGGCAACCATGGTTTGCGCGAGAGCATCGAGATCATGCTGGGAGACCAGCGCAC
>JBPCTP010000592.1:0-4500 GCA_051011615.1 Microthrixaceae bacterium
GCTGGGCCCGCCACAACTGGACAGGTGTCCAGTTGTGGCGGAAACCCTAGTCCAGGGTCAGTCCCTTGTATCCATCGGCGAAACCGGCCTCGCGGAGCATCCGGGCGTACGACGACGCTGCCACCCGCTCGCCGTCGATCTGCTCGATCCGCAACCGACGCACACGCCCCGAGCGAACCAAGCCCCCGAGCGCCTGCGCCCACGCTTCACCCTCCGCTGCGGCTGCGAATGTCAACAGGCTGCGACCGCCTCGTTCGAGATAGGCAGCCGCCTCCCCACCGGTCACAACGACGTACGCACCGGCTGAGCGCGACGGCTGACCGACGCTCTCGGGCCAGGCCAGGCTCGCCCCGAACGGCTGGGCCGGATCGGTGGCGGCAAGCACCCAGGTGTCGGGCTCGCCGTCGGGTTCGGGCTCCGGCTCCCATGGGAGTCGCGCGCGATCGGCATCGACCCCACCGGAGTGCTCGACCGAAGGGGTCTGGGCAGTCGATCCGGAGCGTCCACCCGATTGGGACTGGCCCTCCGCGCGCAGTCGGTCCACTGCTCCGGGTTGTGCGAACTGGGCCGCACCCAGCCCCTCCACGAAATAGCCGCGGCGCACCTGGCCGCGTTCCTCGAGCAGCTTCAACAGTGGATAGACACCGGCGAATCCGCCCTGGATGCCCTCGGCTAGGGCCATCTCACGGGTGAGCACCCCGTAGCGGTGCAGCAATTGCAGGGCCCGGGCCGTTGCGGATTCGGTCGGCGTCGGCGCGCCGGCGAACAGGGGTGCGGTGAGCGACCACCTGCCGGCGCCAGCCGGTGGCCCGGTGCGGCTGACCGCCCGAAGATCAGGCCGCCTGCGAGATCGCGCACCGGAGCCACCCCGCTTGAGCCCTCCCGCGAGACGGCTGCGCAACGGAGCCAGGGTGTCGTTGGTGACCTCACCGGACCACACGAGGTCCCACAGTGCTTCGAGCAGGGTCTCGTCGTCGCTCGGCAACCGCTCCTTGCGCACGGCCTCGGTCAGTTCCGCCCAGAAACTCGCACCTGCGCTCTGAAGGTGGTTGCGGATCACGTCGTGGCGTGGGTCATCGGGCAGTTCGCCCGATGGTGCATCGACCAGCGCAGCAAACTGGTCGCGAAAACCGAGTCGCACCCTGCCGTCGTGCGCGCCCAGGCCACCCGCACCACACCACACGACCTCGCCGGTACTGCACAGGAGGTCGAGATCCGCCGGGCGGTAGCCGGAGACCCGTGTGGCGAAGAGGTCGGATTCGAGCGTCGATGCCACGAGCGACGCACCCTGGAGCACACCGACGGCTTCGGCCACTGCATCTGCGCCCCGATGGGTGGCTCCCACTCCTTGCCAACGCGGCACGAAGCGAGCCAGCGCCGCTGCGGCCACCGGCTCGACCTCTTTTCGCAGGGACGCAAGCGAACGCCGTCGGAGCCGGCGCAACACCTCGGCGTCGCAGTATTCGGCCTCGATGCCTCCCGGGGTGAACTCCCCTGCGACAACCCTGCCCTCGCCAGCCAATGCCGACAGCGCTCCGTCGACCACCTCACGCGCCAGCCCGAATCGGCGAGCCACGGCATCCGCGGTGAACGGGCCGTGGGTGCGGGCGTGGCGGGCAACCAGCTCCCGCACCGGGTTGTCCACCGATTCCGTGAAGGCGGCAGGCAAGCCGGGCGGCACTGCGACACCGAGTGCATCCCGCAGGCGCCCGGCGTCCTCGGATGCCGCGAGTCTGGACTCGCCCGCGAGTCCGGCTTCGAACATACGACGGGTCGAGAGCAACTCGGCGACGAACTCCTCGAGTCGGGATCCGTCCTCGCAACGCGACGACAACTCGATCTTCGACAACGGCCCCAGAACACGCAGCAGGTCGTGCACCTCATCGGCGTCACGCGCACCCCTGCCGTCGGCCAGCCGCTGGAGCTCCAGCTCCACCGTGGCAACCACATCTGCATCCAACAGCGAACGCAGCTCCTCGGCACCCAGCAACTCGCGCAGCAGGTCGCGATCGAGCGCAAGCGCCGCGGCGCGGCGCTCGGCGAGTGGTGCGTCACCCTCGTACATGTACACGGCGATCCAGCCGAACAGCAGTGACCGGGCGAACGGTGATGGCGACTGGGTCTCGGCTGTCACCACCCGCGTCCTTCGACTCCGTACGTCGGCCAGCACATGCTTCAGCGCCGGCAGGTCGTACACGTCGTTGCACATCTCGCGCGTGGTTTCCAGCAGGACCGGAAAGCTCGGGTACTTCGATGCCACTGCCAGCAGATCAGCGCTGCGTTGGCGCTGCTGCCACAGCGGAGTGCGTTGGTCGGGCCGACGCCGGGGCAACAGCAGCGAGCGGGCGGCACATTCGCGGAACCGGGCTGCGAATGCCGAGCTGCCCGGCAGGGCCGTGACGACCTCCGACTCGATCTGATCTGGATCCCCGAACAGGAGGTCGGTGGAGATGTCCTCCGCTGCCTCCGGAAGTCTGACCACGATGCCGTCGTCGCTCCAGAGCACCTCCACGCCGACGGTGTCACCACCGAAGTGCTCCTCCAGCCTCGCCCGAAGCGCCATCGCCCAGGGCGCGTGTACGCGCGAGCCGTAGGGCGAGTGGATGCACAGCCGCCAGTCGCCGATCTCGTCGCGGAACCGTTCCACGACCAGGGTTCGGTCATCGGGTACAGCGCCGGTCGCCCCGGCCTGCTCGGCCAGGTAGCCGAGAAGGTTCTGTGCTGCGAGTTCGTCGAGGTCGTGTTTTTCGACCAGCTCCTTGAAGGCATCCTGTGGCGGGGTGGCACGGGTCTTGCGGATGAACTCGCCCATCGCCGCGCCGAGCTCGGCGTCACGGCCGGGTCCGTCGCCGTGCCAGAACGGCATCTTTCCCGGACGACCCGGCGCCGGAGTCACCACGACACGCTCGAAGGTGATCTCCTGGATCTGCCAAGTGCTCGCGCCCAGCAGGAAGGTCTCGCCGACGCGGGACTCGTAGACCATCTCCTCATCCAGCTCACCGACGCGGGTGCCGTCGGGCAGGAAGACGCCGAACAGGCCACGGTCGGGGATAGTGCCCGCGTTTGTCACCGCCAGGCGCTGGGCCGAGGACCGACCGCGAACGATGCCGGCCACGCGGTCCCACACGATGCGCGGTCGCAGCTCCGAGAACTCCTCGGACGGATAGCGGCCCGCGAGCAGATCGAGCACCGAGTCGAACACCGGTCGGGTGAGTTCGCGGTAGTTGGCGGCACCCCGTAGGAGATCGAAGAGCTCGTCGTCTGGCCAGTCGTCGAGTGCCACGGTGGCTACGACCTGCTGGGCGAGCACGTCGAGCGGATTGCGGGGCACCGACGTGCGTTCGATCAGGCCCTCGTGCATTCGACGGGTGACCACGGCTGCTTCCAACAGGTCGGCGCGGTGCTTGGGGAAGATCCGACCGCGACTCGGAACACCGACCTGGTGTCCGGCGCGGCCGATGCGTTGGAGTCCGCTGGCCACCGAGCCCGGTGACGACACCTGCACGACGAGGTCGACCGCTCCCATGTCGATGCCCAACTCGAGACTGGAGGTGGCGACGAGACCGCGCAACGAGCCCGACTTGAGTTCGTCCTCCACCTGTAGGCGTCGTTCCCGGGAAAGCGAGCCGTGATGGGCCTTGACCAGTTCGAGGGACTCCTCGGCCTGCGAAGTGCCGGCAGCCTCACCTGCGGTGTGTTCCGGCTGTTCTTCATTGGCGAGCTCGTTGAGGCGGCTCGCCAGCCTCTCCGCCATACGCCTAGCGTTTACGAACACGAGCGTCGAGTTGTGCGATTCCACCAAATCCAGCAGCCGTGGGTGGATTGAGGTCCACACCGATGGCGTCTCGGACTCGGCGCCGGGGAGAACATCACCAGGGTCACCCTTGCCGGCGCTGTCGGGACCACCACCTGGCATGGACAGACCATCGCCGGGTCGGGAGAGATCCGGCAGGGGTACGACCACTTCGAGGTCCAGTTCCTTGGACACACCCGCATCAACGATCGTCACAGGCCGAGGCGAGATCGAGTCCGCCAGGGCTGTCGCGCCGCCGAGAAACCCTGCGACGACTTCGAGCGGACGCTGCGTGGCTGACAGACCGATCCGCTGCACGGCGGTTCCATCGGACACAGGATCGCCACGCTCGCGACGCGCAGCCGACACCAGCCGCTCGAGGCGCTCGAGGCTCACGGCCATGTGCGCGCCCCGCTTGGTGGGTGCCAGCGCATGGATCTCGTCCACGATCACGGTGTCGAGCCCTGTGAGCGACTCGCGCGCCGCGGAGGTGAGCATCAGATACAACGACTCCGGAGTGGTGATCAGGATTTCCGGTGGATGCCGTACCAGGGATCGGCGCTCGCTGGCCGAGGTGTCACCCGTGCGAACACCCACCGAGGGCGGGATCCAGCTCGCCCCGGACCGCTGCGCGGCGAGCTCGATCCCGCGCAGCGGAGAGCGCAGGTTCTTCTCGATGTCGACCGCCAACGCGCGCAACGGTGATA
>JBPCTP010000593.1:0-2826 GCA_051011615.1 Microthrixaceae bacterium
AGCACGTCGAACTCGCCGAGGCGCAGCGACCGCAGGATCTGGATGCGCTGGATCGTGTCGACGTTGGAGTGCAGGTACCTGACCTTGAGGCCCTGTTCGAGGAGATAGTCGGTGAGGTCTTCGGCCATCTTCTTCGTGAGCGTGGTGACCAGCACCCGCTCCTCGGATTCCACGCGGGCGTTGATCTCGGCGAGCAGGTCGTCGATCTGGCCCTTTGTGGGCCGGATGATCACCTCGGGGTCGATCAAACCGGTGGGCCGGACAATCTGCTCAACGACGTTGGTGGAGCGCTCGAGCTCCCAATCCCCGGGAGTCGCAGAGAGAAACACGGTCTGGCCGGCGCGCTCCAACCATTCCTCGAAGCGCAACGGTCGGTTGTCGGCAGCGGAAGGCAATCTGAACCCGTGTTCCACGAGCGCTTCCTTGCGGCTACGGTCGCCCTCGAACTGGCCGTGCAACTGGGGAATCGCCACGTGGCTCTCATCGATGATGGTGAGGTAGTCCGGCGGAAAGAAGTTGAGCAGGGTGTTCGGCGCCTCTCCCGCACTGCGGCCGTCGATCGGCGCCGAGTAGTTCTCGATGCCATTGCAGAATCCCATCTCCTGGAGCATCTCGAGGTCGTACTCGGTGCGCATGCGCAGGCGCTGGGCCTCCAAGAGCTTGCCCTCGGCCTCGAAATGGGCGAGGCGCTGCTGGAGCTCCGACTCGATGCGCTTGATGGCTACGGCGAGGCGCTCGTCAGAGGTGGCGTAGTGGGTGTTGGGAAAGACCACCAGCTCATCGAGCTCGCCGACCTTCTCACCTGTGAGCGGGTCCACCACCGTGATCGACTCCACATCGTCGCCGAAGAACTCCACCCGAACCGCGGTCTCGTCGTAGGCGGGGTGGATCTCCACGACGTCGCCACGGACACGGAACTTGCCGCGCACCAGGTTGGCGTCGTTGCGTTCGTACTGGAGGTCCACCAGCCGCCTCAGAACGGCCCGCTGGTCAACCGAGTCGCCGACGCGCACCACCATCAAGCGGCTGGCGTACTCCTCGGGTGAACCCAGGCCGTATATGCACGACACCGATGCCACGACGATCACATCGCGACGGGTGAGCAGCGCAGCGGTTGCGGAGTGGCGAAGCCGATCGATCTCGTCGTTCACCGACGAGTCCTTCTCGATGTAGGTGTCGCTCGTGGCTATGTAGGCCTCTGGTTGGTAGTAGTCGTAGTAGGAGACGAAGTACTCGACCCGGTTGTGAGGGAAGAACTCGCGGAACTCATTCGCCAGCTGAGCAGCGAGGCTCTTGTTGGGGGCGAGGATGAGTGTGGGGCGTTGGACCTGTTCGATGGTCCACGCCATCGTTGCGGACTTGCCCGATCCCGTGATGCCGAGCAGCGTCTGGAATCGCTCGCCACCGTCGATGCCTTCCGCCAGCGCCTCGATCGCCTTCGGCTGGTCGCCGGCGGGCTGGAACTCCGAGACGACCTCGAAGGGGCGCACCATCTTGGGTTCTGCAGGGGGGCCCACCGGTTGGCTGAGATCGGTCACCGCAGAATGGTAACCAGAGGGTGCGACATCCCCCGCACGCCCTTAGGGGGTGACGGCGAGTCCCTCTATCCACTGCCAACAGTCATCCACCCGGGAATCCAGATCGTCGGGGGATCCCGAATTGTCCACGACATGATCGGCCAGCTCGAGACGCTCCGAGCGCGACGCCTGGTTGGACATGCGTGCTCTGGCATCGGCCTCGTCGAAGCCGCGGTGCTCCACCAGGCGTCGTACGGCCACCTCCGGGTCGAGATCGACCACGATCGTGCCCACCAATCCCGGCCAGCCGTTTCGGTCCAGCAGGGGAATGTCGAGCACCACCACCGCATCGCCGTCGGCCTGCTCGGCGACGCGCCGTTCGATCTCCTGGTGTACCCGTGGATGCACGATCATTCCGAGGTCTGCCAGCGCCTGCTCATCTCCGAAGACGAGCTCGGCAACCGCTGCCCGATCCAGCGTTCCGTCGCCTGCCACGATCCCGTCGCCGAACCGATCCACCATCTCTCCGAACACGACCGTTCCCGGCCGCTGGAGCTCGTGCACGATCGCATCAGCGTCGACCAACACCGCACCACGAGCCACAAGCGCTGCCGAAACTGTCGACTTCCCTGAACCGATTCCGCCGGTGAGTCCGATCAGCTTCACGGCGGGCAGGGTAGACGCCATTGCGGCCTGCCGCGGACCAAAAGCTCAGGGCGCCTGCAGGAGCTGCCGATGAATGGCCAAGGGAGTCAGCGCGCCACCCGGCGTCGAAACCCACAACAGCCATGCACACCGCGCCACAAGACCCACGAAGCCAAGAGAACCGCTCCGCCGAACAGAACGCGTCTGCGGGTGCGGGGGCGTTCAGTCCCCCGCCTGTAGTTGATCCGGAGCCGGCGACACCTCCACCCGAACCTGAGACTGCTTCACTGGGAAGCCGCCTCCGCGATCGATTCTCACGCGATCTCCGCGATGCGATGATCGACCAGGAGGACACGCCCTCGGGCGACTTCGACATCGTCGCCCAACATGTGGGCGGAAGCTCCGCCGACCGCGTCGCGAGCTTTTCGAGTCTGATCACCGCAATGCGATTGGCGACGGTTGCCATCTCACTGTTGGTTGCAGCCAGCACGGATGACTTCACCACGGCGATGCGCATCTGGACCGCGATCATCATCGGGTACGCCGTATTCCGGTCCTTCAAGCCCGTCCGCTACTCCGATGACTTCCGCTCGGTCGTAAGGGTGATTGGCGAAGTAGCGCTTCACGTGCTCGCTGTCATCTACACCGGCGGGTGGGATTCACC
>JBPCTP010000594.1:0-2832 GCA_051011615.1 Microthrixaceae bacterium
ACTCGATGCTCGCCATGGGTGACGTGGTCACCAACTTCTGGTCGCTCGGCGAACGCAGCTCGGTTCCGCAGGTGATCGTCGGGTCCTTCGCGTGCGCCGACGGCTTCTTCGCCATGCAGGTGGCGCGAGAACACCAATTCGAGGCGCTGGCCGGATTGGTGGGCCACCCCGAGTGGCTCGACGACACCCGGCTCGCGACGCGCAAGGGCTGGTCGCAGCACACAGAAGGCCTGATTCGTCCCGCGATCGAGTCGTGGGCGGCGGCGAAGTCACGCCTCGAGGTGTGTGATGAACTCGGCGCAGCCAACATCCCGTCCGGGCCGTGCTTCACCGCACCCGAGGTGATCGAGGACGAGCACGTGGCTGCCCGCAACATGCTCGTCGAGATGCAGCGTGTGGACGGCCTCGAGGAACCGGTGTTGATACCCGGAAACCCGGTGAAGCTCTCGGAGGTGGCCGAGGGACCCGAGACCCGGGTGCCATGGGTGGGTGAACACACCTCGACCGTGCTCTCCGAGGAGTTGGGCCTCGATGGTGGCGAACTGGATGAACTTCGCGTTGACGGTGTGATCACCTGAGTCGGAGATCCATAGGCTGGGAGATGGTGGATACGAAACGATTCGCGTTGATGTTTGCGGTAGCGGCCGCCGTCGTCTTCGGTGGCGTCGCGTTCGCTCGCGGGGGCGGGTCCAGCTCGGAGACATCGACCACGACAACCACGACCACCACCACGACGACCACGACGACCACGACGACGACCGTCCCACCGACGACCACGACCACGGCCCCGCCGCCGCCGGAAGTGCCCAAGGCCGTCGCGCCACTCACGGGCGTGGAGGTTCCCGCGGTGGATCTACTGCGGCCGGCGCTCGTGGCCAAGATCGACGGCTCACTCCCGGCGCTTCCCCAGGAAGGCCTGGAAACAGCGGACCTCATATACGAGGTGAAGATCGCCTGGGGCAGCCGCTACCTGGGTGTGTGGCACTCACGGTCCGCCGACCGAATCGGCCCCGTGCGTTCAGCTCGCACCACGGACATCCCGCTCCTGTCCGCGTTCGGCCATCCCGTCTTCGCCTATTCGGGAGCCAACCCCGGGGTCACCGAACAGCTGGCTGCCACCGAATGGAAGACCGATGCCACCCAGGGCAGGGCGCGGTCGGCCTACAAGCGCGTGGACAACCGCCCGTGGCACAACGCACTGATGGCGTATCCCGACGAACTCTGGAAGGTTCGCACTCCGGGCATCGCCCCGACGCCGCTGTTCGACTACCACCCCGCAGGTTCGGCACCGGCCGGAATACCCATCGAGGCGTTCAGCACCAACCCCGGGTTGCTCGCCGACTTCCGTTGGGATCCCTCTGTGGCGGGGTGGAGACGCATCGTCTGGATGCAGAACCACGTGATGGCCAACGACTCTCCGGTCGCTCCCGCCAATGTTGTCGTGCTCGAGATGCCGTACCAACCGTCCCTCGTTGATGAGCGTTCACCCGAGGCGCTCTCGGTCGGCGCCGGTCGGGCCTGGGTCTTCACCCGGGGCACGGTGCGCGAGGGCCGGTGGATCCGTTGGAACGTGTTCGACCGTTGGAACCTCCATGATGCCAACGGTGTGCCGATCACCCTTGACCCCGGCCAGACCTGGGTGGTCATGGCCGAGGAAGCCCCGAAGATCCGCTGACTTCATCAGCGGGGTTGGTGTCAGTCGAGAACCTCTTCGGCAACGATCTGCTCGCAGCGCCGGGTGTCGTTGTAGGAGAGCTGAAGTGCCTTGGCCCGACGGAAGTAGAGCTGCACCTCGTACTCGAGGGTGAAGCCCACTCCACCGAATATCTGCTGGGCCATCGCCGTGGTGTCCCGATACGTGTTGCACGAAAAGAGCTTCGCCATCGCCGCGTATCGCCTCGCGGGCTCGGGCTCGTCGGCGTTGACCCTGTCGATCGCCCACGCCGCTTCGTAGGTGATCATCTTCGCCCCATCCACGGAGGTCCTCGCATCGGCCATGTAGTGCGACAGGGCCTGGAACGCACCCAAGGGCTTGTCGAACTGCTCGCGGTCCTTGGAGTACTGAACGGTGATCTCGAGGGCGTGCTCACAGCCTCCGTTTGCCTGCGCGGCGGCAAGGGTCATGGCGTCGACCATCGCCGAGTCCCAGGTGGCCCAGCCGGATCCGGCTGCTCCGATCCGGTCGGCATCCGATACGGCGACGCCGTCGAAGTCGACCCGGTACTGGTTGTCGGAGCTGATGGAATGCCGCTGACCCACCGTCACTCCATCAGCCGCGGGATCGACGAGGAACAGGTCGATGTCGGTGTCGGCATCACCCGTGCGGGCTAGCACCACCAGGCGGTCTGCAGACGAGGCGAAGCGGACCAGGTACTTGGTGCCGGTGAGGGTGTAGCCACCACCTGACTCGACCGCACGCATCTGCACACCGAGGGGTCCGTAGCCATTGTCGGGCTCCACCCACGCCGGCACGAGGATCTTCTCGCCCGAAGCGATGCCCGGGAGCCACTCATCCTTGTGGGCCTCGGACGCGGAACGCAGCAGCGCACCACCACAGAGAACAGCGCTCTCCAGGTGCGGCGTCGGAGCCAGCGATCGGCCGAGTTCCTCGTAGAGCACGACCCCGTCCACCATCGTGGATCCGGCGCCCCCGTACTGCTCGGGCAACAACAGGCCGACCATGCCCAGTTCAGCGAGCTGGGTCCACATGTCGGTGGAGTAGCCGACCTCGTCATCCTCGAGTGCGCGGATGGAGTCGTCCGAGGCGTACTGCTCGCACAGTCCGCGCACCATCTCTCGCAGCATGTCCTGTTCTGATGTGAAGTCCAGATC
>JBPCTP010000595.1:0-2899 GCA_051011615.1 Microthrixaceae bacterium
CTCGAAGCCTTGTTGGAGCAACTCGCCGACCACGGCCTGGTGGATACCTGATTCCCGCCTCGCTACCTGACCGGCCAGACAATTTCAGTCCGCCAGGTGGCAGGGTCTGGCTCGGTGTCGTATGGGCCCACATGGACGCACCCCACAGCGCGACAGGCCGGCAACACCAGGGGATGAACCTCGCCCAGCCTGCTGCCCTGACCACGCTCCAGAACGGCGCCACCCGTCGTAGGTTTGACGCGGCTGAGTTGGTCGGCAGACTGACGTGGTGGAAACAGGTAGTGACCGCCCGATCCTGGTGGTGGGGTGTGCGAGATCGGGCACGACACTCCTCCAGATGATGCTCAACGCTCACCCGGCGGTTGCCATGCCGGCGGAGACGAGGTTTGTCCTAGGGCTTCACCGAGGCCGGGTCCGGTTCGGCGACCTGCGCAGCTCCGAGAACCTCGACCGCGCAAGGGCCTTCATTCTCCGTCCCGAATCGCTCCTGGCCAGCACCGACATCAACATGCAAGAGGTGGGCTCCGCTCTCCAGGCGAGCCCCCGCACCGTCGGATCGCTGTCGGGATCGGTCTTTGCCGCCTACGCGGCCCAGCAAGGGAAGCGACGTTGGGGCGACAAGCGGCCGAGCTACATCCGTCACGTTCCCACGCTCCTCGAACTGTTCCCCGACGCCCAGATCGTCCACATAATCCGAGATGGACGAGATTGCGTCGCGTCGCTCACCAACATGCCATGGTGGTCTGACGGAGCGATAGGCGCGACCCACAAATGGCGCGAGGCCATGATCGAGGCCGCCAGGCTACGAAGCACGTTGCCCACCGCCTCGTACTACGAGATCCGCTACGAGAGCCTGACCGCATCGCCCGAAACGGAGCTGGCCAAGCTGTGCGGGTACCTGGGCGAGCAGCCATCAACGGCAATGTTCGACTTCCATGAATCCGGCACGGTGGCGCCATGGCGAACCTGGCACGAAGCGACGAAGCGCCCGGTCAACAGCGAAGCAGCGCACAGGTGGCAGACCGACCTGCCGGCGCCTCATCTTGCCCTGGTGGAGCAGGTGTGCGGGCGCCAGCTCGAGGCGGCGGGCTACGAGCTCTCCGGTCACCGGCTCGCGGTTGCGGCCGATGTGATGGATGAATGGCGCGACTACAAGAAGCAGCGAAGGAAGGCGCTCAAGCGAAGGACCAGGCGCGAACGAGGACGCTCCGAGGAGTACCCACACCCCCTGGCGGCGGCGCTCACAACTGGCCAGCGCCAGGCTGCAAGGGCCAGCGGATGGTTCGATGACTACGCGGCTCCCCAGCCGCCAACCACGCGACGTTCCCGGCTGTTGACCGCGCTACCGAAACCGGGCCGCCGCAAGGAGTGACTGTCGGCCGAAGACTACCCCGAGGCGGTTGGCTCGGGAGCCGCTGTCGGCTCGGGTTGGGGGGCCTCGTCCGAGGAATTATCGGAGATGGCAACGACCATCAAGATGACAAAGAAGATGACGGCCAGCACTCCGAGCAGGGCAGCGATCGGTGAAGAGTGACTCTCCTGCGAGCGAACCACCGTGACCGGAGCGGGGTACGGCGCTGCGGGCATCGGAACAGTGTGCTGAACTCGCGTCCCGGGAAAGGGAGCTTGTTGAGCGTGGGCGGGATCCATCGGCACGTTGACCGTCACACCACCCCTGTTCACCGACTCGGTCCAGGCCGTTCCGTTCCAGTATCTTCCATCGCCCTGCCCAGCCGGGTCTTGGTACCACCCAGCCGGTGTGCTGCCGTCAACCATGTTCGCTGCCTTCCGGATCGCTGTCGTCGTCGCGCCAGGAACTTTAGCGCTCCTGACCAGATCTTCGTGGTTCCACCACCTGCTCTTCGAGGGATCCCTTGGAACTGAGCCGCCGAAGCGCGTGAGACTCGGCAGCCGACCCCTCAGTAGCGGCGGGCAAGAAGCTCGCATCAGGGCACCTGCATGGTCGTCGTGGGTGAGAGACTGTTGCCATGGCCCGCACCCGTCGACCAGGCGATCTTCATCGCTTGGCCATCGTGCACAGCCTCAGCGCTGCGGCGGATGCGTTCTTCACCGTGTCGCTCGCAGACTCGCTGTTCTTCAACATCTCCGTCGAAGCTGCGCGGCCACGCATCCTGCTGTACCTCGCACTCACCATGGCCCCGTTCGCGGTGTTGGCGCCGCTCATCGGACCGTTCATCGACCGAGTCCGCGGAGGTCAGCGGACGGTTCTGGTCGCCACCATGATTGGCCGTGCAGCGTTGACCCTGGCACTCGTGCAGGACCTTCGTACGCTGCTCATGTTCCCCGAGGCATTCGGTGTGCTCGTGTTGGGAAAGGCATACTCCATCGCGCGCAGCGCCACCGTTCCTCGCTTGGTTTCCGACGAGACGAAGCTGGTGGCGGCCAACGCCTTCTTGGCCCGAGTCGCGCTGGTGTCGAGCGCGATTGGTGGAGGCACCGCAGCGCTGGCACTGCGAGCCAGCGGCGCACCCCTGGCTCTCTACTCCGCTACGGCTTTGTTCGTGGTTGCAGCTGGGGTTGCCGCAACGATCGGTTCGCCCAAGAAGTCACCGCGCCGCCAGACCCGCGTCGAGTATCACGAGCTCCATGCCGTGCGCCTCACCACCGCTGTGCAAGCCGTTGGCCTGCTTCGAGGGTCGGTGGGGATGTTGACGTTCCTCTTCGGTTTCGCCCTCAAGCGCAGCGGCGCTCCGGTTTGGCAGTTCGGCCTGATACTGGTTGCCGGCGGTCTCGGAGCGCTGGCAGCAACAGGCATCAGCGCCCGCTTGCGACGTCGTTTCACCGAGGAGCGACTCCTGGTGGCTGCGTTGGCGACGCCGGCGGCGTTCGCAGTGCTTGGAGTTCTCCAGTTCAGCATTGTCACCGCGTTCGTTGCCAC
>JBPCTP010000596.1:0-4375 GCA_051011615.1 Microthrixaceae bacterium
CGCCAGCCGAGCCCGGTGACGATCCGCTCCACGGCGAGGCGGGCGCCGGTGGTGTCGGTGGCGCCGTGGATCCACAGCCCCCACGGACGCCCGGAAGTGACTTCCAAACAGTCGTTGTAGGTGGAGTCGAAGAAGTGCTTGAGCGCCCCTGACATGTAGCCGAGGTTCGCCGGCGTGCCGAGCAGGTAGGCGTCCGCGGTGAGGGCGTCGTCGAGACTGGCCTCGAGCGCAGGGCGCACCACCACCTCCACGCCCTCGATGTCGGGATGGCCTGCTCCATCGAGCACCGCATCGGTGAGCCGTTGCAGGTGTTCCGTGGGGGAGTGGTGCACGATCAGCAGGCGGGCCACGCCTGCGACGCTAGCCAACGCACCGCAAACGTTTCGGGCTCGGCGCGACACGTTGTTAGCCTTTGGCGAGTTTCGGGCTCACAGCGGGGAGAGACCATGGACGCGGACGCCGACACATTCGCCGCCTCTGGTGTGCGAACCACGTTCAGTGGGCCATACAGCGATGGTCCGCCACCGGCGGACCTCGAGGTCCACTATCCGTCGCTGGAGCGCTTCGGCCGCCGCGAACGCTGGGCGATGGTTTCGAACATGGCAATCCTGGCCGCCTTCGTACTGCTGGGACTGTCCCGCAAGCTCATCCACTGGCGTCGTGGCTCGTGGCTCTTCTTCGCGTCGCAGGGCATGGTCGAGGGCTTCTTCCAGATGGGTCCCACCTGGGTGAAGCTCGGCCAGGTCGTGGCGAGTTCGCCCGGGTTGTTTCCCGAGGACATGTCCGGGCCTGCCCAACGATGCCTTCAGGACGTACCCCCGTTCTCATACGACCTCGTGCGCGAGACGATCGTCTCGGACCTGGGCCACGACCCGCGTCAGTTGTTCGCGTCGATCGACGAGGTACCCCTGTCAGCTGCCTCGGTCGGTCAGGTGCATGCGGTCGAGCTGCCCGACGGCCGCAAGGCCGTGGTCAAACTGCTGCGGCCGCATGTGCGGCAACGGATGAACCGTGACCTGCGTGTCTCCTACGTGCTCGCCAAGGCGCTGATGCGCACGAAGATGGGTCGGCGTGCGAACGCCACCGGGATGGTGCGAGATCTGCACAGGGTCACCAACCAGGAACTCAACACCGCGCTCGAGGCATACCGACAGGACCAGTTCCGTGCGCACCTGCACGACTTCGGCGACAACCAGATGGTGACCGCTCCCGAGGTGATCTGGGACTACTGCGGCCCGCACATGATCTGCATGGATCGGGTCTTCGGCGTACCCATGGATGATTTCGAGGCGCACGAGCGAATGGGCTTCGACGCGCAGTCCAACCTACGAAGGGGCATGAAGGCATGGATCGAAGCGATGGTCATCCACGGCCCCTTCCACGGCGACCTGCATGCAGGCAACATCTGGGCACTCGAGGACGGGCGGTCCTGCTTCCTCGACTTCGGGATCATGGGGGAGTTCACCGACGAGTGGCGCCAGATGGTGCGCGACATCCTCTACACGTTCATGGTCGACCATGAGTTCGCCCGCATCATTCGCGGCTACAAGAAGCTGGGCGTGATCCGCGGTGACCTGGGCGACGACGAACAACTCGGTGCAATGCTCAAGGTCGTGTTCGAGCCGATCATGGCGTCGCGCATGGAGGACCTTCAGTTCGCGGACCTGTTCGCACAATCACTCACGCTCTCCGAGCAGATGGGCGACATATCCGCCCCGGAGGAGCTCAACCTCCTCGGCAAACAGTTCCTCTACTTCGAGCGCTACGTGAAGGGCATCGCACCCGACTACCTGATGGTGCACGACCCCTACCTGATCAAGAACATCTTCCCGGACGAGGCCGCCCGCCTGATGGACGAGGCCCGCCGGGGTGACTCAACGATGCCCATTGATCCGGACGAGGATCCGGGTTAGGCGACTGCCGAACCCGTGCTGAGATCTACTACATCGGCACCATCGAGACCGGCGGGCACGTCGGCTCCAGCGCGCAGGTACTCGCCGAACAACTCGGGATCGAAGTCGGCGGGTTCGGTGGACTCGATGAACTCGGTCACTTCGTCAACGAACCGTTCGGGGTCCACATGGTGCGGGAAGTGGCCTGCACCCTCGTACATCGACACCGTGGCGTGAGGGCATGACTCAGCGAGGTGTTCAGCGTGCGCCGGCGGGATCACCCCGTCCTTTGTGCCCCATGTGATCATCATCGGGATCATCGAGGCCAGGTACACGCGGTCGCGCATCGTCACCACCTGGCCGCGCCAGTCCACAACGGCTCGGAGCGTGCGGGTGAAGGCGTCGAACGCTCCGTCCTCGGGCAGTCCGTCGAGGACTCGCTTGAGCTCGTCCGCATCCACCGACAGGTCGTGGCCGACCATCTTCAGCAGGTTGGTGCCCAGCCGCACCACCAACCGGCCCGGAGGGGTGTGGATGAGTGGCACCGTGAGTTCGCTCATGGGAGCTGCCGCAATGCGCAGCAAGACCGACACGTGTCGGTCCACACCGCCGGGGGCCACCAATACAAGTCGCTCGACCCGGTCGGGGTACTGGTAGGCGAACTGTGCTGCGACGCCACCGCCGAGTGAATGGCCGACAACGGTGGCCCGCTCCACCCCCAGCACCTCGAGCAGGTCGCGCATGCCGTTGGCGAACGCTGCCGCGCTGTAGTCGGCGCGGGGCTTGTCGCTCTCGCCGTGGCCGAGCAGGTCGGGGGCGATCACGCGATAGTTCTCGGCCAGGCCGTCCATCACGGGAAGCCACGAGACCGAGCTGTCGCCGATTCCGTGCAGCAGCAGGAGCGCGGGCTTGTCGGCCTCGGTTGATTCGCCACCTGACGCCATGCCGGTATCGCCCGCGACGCGGTAGGCCCTCCGGTGTCCATGAATCATCCGATGCTGCATGCTTTCGCCCCCTGCCGGTTCGCCGGCATTTCGCCTGCGAACAAGGATGCACGCCCATCGGGGGTTGCGACCAACGCAGACGCGTCAAATTCGTGTGAACACGGCCACGCACACGGGGCAGAGTGTTGCCATGCACGTTCCCAGAGAGGCCCTGGACGAGGCCCTTGAGTCCGTACTCGATGCTCCAGCGGACCATGGCACCCTCGAGCTCGTGGTTCGCCGCCCCGACGTGGAGGAACGCGAGATCCTTCTCACCGGCCGGCTGACCGTCGCGGAAGGTCTGGAGGGCGACAACTGGAACAGGCGGGGCTCCTCCCGCACCTCGGACGGTGGACCTCACCCCGACATGCAGCTCAACGTGATCTCGGCCCGGGTGAGCGACCTGCTCGCGGATGGCGATACCGAACTCCGTGCGCTCGCCGGTGACCAACTACATGTCGATCTCGACATCACCGAGTCCAACCTGCCGCCGGGCACCCGATTGGGTCTGGGCTCTGCGGTGATAGAGGTGACCGAGCAACCCCACCGCGGCTGTGCCAAGTTCGCTGCCCGATTCGGAGCCGATGCCCGTCGTTGGGTGAACAGCGGTGACGGCGACGGCCTTCGCCTGAGAGGCCTGAATGCCCGGGTCGTGGTCGAGGGCGACATCTCCCCGGGCGACACGATCACGAAGCTCTCCTGACCAGACCGAACAGCCCGCTCCTAGTGCTCGGTCGCGAACGAGCGGCGGGTCGAACCGTGGTCGGCCGAATCCCGAAGCACGGTGATTGGGTCGCGCAGGTCGCCCACGTACCCGAGGGCATAGGCGCCCATCTGGTAGCCCATCAGGCGCTGCACCCTCTCCGGTAGCTCGGCCGCCACATCGAAGGGCACCGAGAGGTACTGGTTCTCCTCCTGGCGCAGCCAACCCAACACATAGTCGACGTTGACGCCGATCCGGGTGTGATCCGACTTGTTGGCCCCGCCGCCGTGCACGGTACGACCGGTGTAGATCACCACCGATCCTCGAGGCATCTCGGCAGCCAGCGTGTCGTCGAAGCCGATCGTGCCGACCTCGGAATCGGGCAGGTGGTTGGCGCCCACGGCTACCCGGGTCGCCCCGTTCTCCTCGGTGAAGTCCGTGAGTGCCCAGATCGTGGAGACCTCGACCTCCACTTCAGCAGGGAATTCGAAGAAGTCGAAGCACCACTGGTCGCGGTGCAGTGCCTGTGGTTCCTGGCCCGGGTCGAGCGCGATGGCCTGTGTGAGGTGCAGCTGGAAGTTGGTCTTGTCGGCCCACATGACCGCATCGGCAACCTCCAGCACCAGGTCGTTGGCCACCATGTCCACCGACGAGGGGCAGGATGCCAGCAACGCGCCCGGCCGTCGTGTGTGGTCACCCGTGAACCCATCGCCGCCGGCCGGCGTCGACTCCAGCGTCGGCGCAAGCTCCGCGGCCACCCTGTCGCAGAGCTCTGCTTCAGCCAGACGCTCCACGAT
>JBPCTP010000597.1:0-3451 GCA_051011615.1 Microthrixaceae bacterium
GTTGTCGCGTTCGTGGGCATCTGGTTCGCATGGCGGACGTATCAGAAGCACCGCATCGATCCGGCCAGGATCGAACAGCCCGCATTCGAGAATGCCCTCTACATAGATGCTGCCTACGCCGAGGTCGTCGGCGGCCCCGGTGAGGCGGCATTCGAAGGAGTTGCCGAGTTCGATTCCACGGTCGTGGATGGTGCGGTAGACGGTGTCGGATCGATCACCGAGCGCTTCGGCCGGTCCCTTCGTGGCATCCAGAACGGGTTCGTTCGTTCCTATGCCCTCGCCATCGCGGGTGGCACGCTGGCACTGCTGGTGTTCGTGATCATGAGGATGAGTTTCTGATGTCGAACGTCATCCCCGTCATGATCCTGGTGCCCTTCATCGGAGCCGCGCTGGTAGGCATCACCCCGCGCGGACGCGCGGAGCTTTTCCGACCCATTGCCCTGATCACCTCGTCCGCGACGGCTGCGGTGTCGGTGTACATGCTGACCCAGTTCCGCTCGGGTGAGGCGGGCTACCAGTTCGTGGTGGAACGCGACTGGATCTCGGATCTCGGCATCTCACTGCACTTCGGGATCGACGGGATCTCGCTGTTCCTGGTCGTGCTCTCCGGGTGCATCTTCCCGATCGCGATCCTCGGCTCCAAACCGCACCACGATCCGAAGCCGTACTACGCATGGCTGTTGGTCCTCCAGGCCGGTGCAATCGGCGTGTTCTGTGCACTCGACCTGGTCGTGTTCTTCGTGTTCTTCGAGGTCGTGCTTGTGCCGATGTACTTCCTCATCGGTATGTGGGGCCACGGCCGCAGGGTCTACGCAGCGACCAAGTTCTTTCTCTACACGATGTTCGGCTCAGCGCTGATGCTCGTCGGCATCTTCTCCCTCGCGGTGCTCCAGTCGAACGCCACAGGCGACCCGCTGACCTTCGACATCGTTGCACTCACGGACAATCTGGCTCTGTCCACCTCGGCGGCCCGCTGGATCTTCGTGGCGTTCGCAATCGCGTTCGCCGTGAAGGTGCCGTTGTTCCCGCTCCACACCTGGCTGCCGGATGCGCACACCGAGGCCCCCACAGCGGGCTCGGTCATCCTGGCGGCGGTGATGCTGAAGCTGGGCACCTACGGGTTCCTCCGGCTCGGTATCGAACTGCTGCCCGAGCCCTCGGTCTGGGCTGCCCCTGTGTTGATGACCCTCGGCGTGATCGGCATCACCTACGGCGCCATCGCGGCGACGATGCAGAAGGACCTGAAGCGCCTCGTGGCCTACTCCTCTGTGGCGCACCTCGGCTTCATCATCCTCGGGATGTTCTCGCTCACCCTCCAGGGCATCGAGGGCGGAATCCTGATCATGGTCAACCACGGCATCACCACCGGCGCGTTGTTCCTGCTGGTCGGCATGATCTACGAGAGACGCCACACGCGGTTGATCTCGGAGCTGTCGGGCCTCCAGAAGGTCGCCCCCGTGATGGCCGCCGTGTTCACCGTCGTGATGCTGGCCTCGGTCGGCCTTCCCGGCCTGAACGGATTCCCCGGCGAGCTGCTCGCACTGGTCGGAGCGTTCTCCGGTGCCCGCTGGTGGGGTGTCGTGGCTGTCAGCGGCGTGATCCTCGCTGCGCTGTACCTGCTCTGGGCCTACCAGCGCACCTTCCACGGCCCTGTCACCGAGGCCAACAAGAACATGCGGGACATGACACCGGCGGAGTTCGGAGTCATGCTCCCCCTTCTGGTCCTCATCGTGTTCCTAGGCGTCTACCCGACGCCGATGCTCGAGCGGATGGAGCCTTCGGTCCAGGCCGTAGTCGCCCACGTCGAGGAATCCGTGCCCGGATTCGAGTCACCGGACCCGGGAGTCGAAGGCGGAGACACCGATGCCGACGGCGTTGAAGCGGACGGCGTTGAACCGGACGATGCTGAAGCGGCGGCGGCCGAGGGCGGTAACTGATGCGTATCCAGGTACCCGACGTGCCGGGTGTCCCCGGCATTCCCGAAGCGATTGCCGAAGGATCGTCGACCCCCGAGATCGTCTGGTCAGCGATCGCGCCGGTATTGATTCTGGTCGTCGGCGGCGTTCTGCTGCTCACGATCGTGTCTGTGTCGCGCAACCGCCTTCCGCAGTGGTTCCACCCGGCGTGGACGGTGGTCACCGCCGCCGCGGCAGGTCTCGCCTGCATCCCGCTCTGGAACCGCGTGCAGGACCAGGGTGCCAGCAGTGAGATAGCGGGTGCGGTCGGCCTCGACGGCTTCTCGTTGTTCGTCACCGTGGTGATCTGTGTATCGGTGGCCCTCGCCACGCTCTTGCTGGCCGGCTACCTGCGTCGCGAGGATCTCGAGGGTCCGGAGTGGTACGTCCTGATGCTGCTGTCCGCGTCGGGCGGCGTGGTCATGGCCTCGGCGAATGACCTGATCGTGCTGTTCGTCGGTCTCGAGATCCTCTCGGTCGCCGTGTACGTGTTGGCTGCGATGCACTCGAAGCGAGTTTCCTCCCAGGAAGCGGGCATGAAGTACTTCGTGCTGGGTGCGTTCTCGTCGGCGTTCCTGCTCTACGGAATCGCGTTGGTCTACGGAGCCACCGGTTCGACCAACATGGCCGACATCCAGGTGTTCCTGGCAGACAACGTACTGATACAGAACGGCGTGCTGCTGGCCGGGCTCGCGTTCATGCTCGTCGGGTTCGGCTTCAAGGTGGCGGCGGTGCCGTTCCACATGTGGGCCCCCGACGTCTACCAGGGTGCCCCGACCCCCGTTGCGGCCTTCATGGCCTCGGGTGTCAAGGCAGCGGCGGTGGCCGGCCTGCTGCGGGTGTTCGTCACGACGTTCGGACCCACCTATCGCGAAGAGTGGATGCCGATGGTCGCAGCGCTGGCCGTGCTCAGCCTCGTTGTCGGCTCCGTGATGGCGATCGTGCAGACCGATGTGAAGCGAATCCTCGCGTATTCGTCGATCTCCCACGCCGGGTTCATCCTGTTGGGGGTTGCAGCTGCTTCCGACGCCGGCACCTCAGCCGCCCTGTTCTACGTGCTGGTGTACACGTTCATGGTGGTTGGCAGCTTCGGTGTGGTCAGCCTCATCTCCCGCACGGGCGATGGCCGCACAAGCCTCGATGACTACCGGGGTCTGAACCGCGCCCGACCTGGCCTGGCCTTGACCTTCACGGTCTTCCTGCTCGCACAGTCGGGAGTACCACTCACCGGTGGTTTCCTCGCCAAGTTCTATGTGATCGGCGCCATCGTGGAAGAGGACGGCTACATCCTCGCCGCCATCGCCATGCTCTCCGCCGTGGTGGGTGCGTTCCTCTACCTGCGAATCATCGTCACGATGTACTTCGCGGGACCCGAGGGTGTCGGCGACTCGGATGACGCAAGCGAGGCCAGCGAAGAGCCGGCGGAGTTCGCCGGCCCGAAGGTGCGCATACCGGCGGCGGCGGGAGTCGCACTCGGCATCGCCCTGGTTGCGACG
>JBPCTP010000598.1:0-2680 GCA_051011615.1 Microthrixaceae bacterium
AACCAGACGTGACCTACCATTTCGCTAATCGGAAATGCCGTTCCGCTCTGCGGAACATCCTCTGATCGGGGTGTTCCTGGCAGTTCGTGAGGGGCTGGGGTTTGGGTCGGCAGGGCCGACCGGGAGACGAGGACGACATGAAGCTCTTCGGACGGCTACTGGTGATCACGGCGATGCTCACCAGCGTTTCCGCGTTCATGACCCAGAGCGGCGCCGCGGCCGACGAGGTCAGCTACGAACCGTTCAAGTGTTCTCTCAGTCTGTTCGGCGGGGACCCCTTTCCTCCGGACATCCTGCCCGACACCGTCGGTCTGACGATCGGAATCACAGCGCAGAACCCGGCTTCGCTTGGCGGGGATGGGGCGTACACGGTCTCTGTTGGTGGCGATCCCGGGATCTCGAACGCCAATTTCTCGGACTTCAACAACGGCAGGGCCGAAGCGAAGCTGTTGGTCAACGGCGTCGAGGTCACGACACCCCGTGTGACCATCCCTGATACGCCGAAGAACAGCCCGATTCCGATTCCGGACCTCTCAGGCACAATCCAGAACATGCAGGTCGACGCCGATGTAGAGGTGGTTTCGCTCAGGTACTTCACCCTCGATGACGGTGGCGGCGTGGTGGCCAACAGCGTGTGCAGGTTTCCCGAGGGCGATCGGGCGTCAGTGACGATCGAGGTTCCGTCACCGCCCACGACCACGCCGACCTCGACCACGCCGACCTCAACGTCGACAACCTCGACCTCAACGTCGACAACCTCGACAACGACAACTTCCACCACCTCGACCACTGAGGCTCCGCCCACGACTGAGGCTCCGCCAACAACAGCGCCCCCTGCCAATGCGCCGGTTACGGAGACCAGAGCGGTCACCTACCTCTGTGACGTCGTTTACGAGAGCGGTGCCAGCTTTGACGACCAAGTGAGTCAGACGAACGTGACCATCAGCGCGCCGAGCAAGGCGCAGCAGGGTACGGAGTTCGACGTCGTGATGGACATATCACCGGGTATTGCCAACGGCCCGGTTGCGCTCGCCGAGAACTCCATTGCCAGCATCGCGACCACCATCAACGTCGGTGAGAACGGCTCGCCCCGCTCGGTCACCGAGGATCACGGACCGCACGCGGGCGGAGTCGGGGCATTCGGATCCATTCCGATTCCCAGGCAGACCGCCGAGGTGACTGCTTCAGGTGACATCGGCGACAAGATCGGCTTTGGTCCCGGTCAGGTCGTCGTCAAGACCAGCGCGACCGCCCAGTTCTCGGCTGGCACGGTGACCTGCGACGTGCCGGCGGCCACCTTCGTCGAGACCGAGATCGTCGAGGAGGAAGTGGGAGATGTGGACCCGCCTGCCCCTCCGGCAAGCACGCCCACTCCTACGACGAGCACCCCGCCGGTTGACACAACGCCGACAACCGCACCTGCTTCTCCGACTCCAGCGCCATCTGGCCCACAGGCCCAGGTGATCGAGCAGTCGGCGCAGGTCGACTTCGTGTGCAACGTGAGCTTGGGCAGCAGCACGGTGCCTCCACAGGACGATCCCCAGACGGTCACGATCAGGACCGTCGACAAGGTGGCGCCCGGTGGCAAGCTCGACTTCCAGGTCCGCTTCGACCCGGGCCCGAGCACAGGGCCGGTGGCGCTGCCGCAGGGCGTCCTGAACTTCAAGATCGGGGTGGTTGCGGGTGGCGCCGCCACGCCCGGTGAAGTCGAGATCAATGTCGGCAACATACCGTCGCGAGTCGAGACCAACTCCAACATCAGGGTTCCGGCCGCCTCCGGCTCCGTGACCGCAAGTGGTGCAGATGGCGAGCAGGTGACCCTCAGCGTCAACCGCATGAGTTTCAGCACCACGGGTCCGGATTCCACCACTGACTGCACCGCAGCGAATGCTCCGGTGATCACCACGACGGCGATCGTCGAAGGCGTGGAAGTGGCTGCCGAGACCCAGAACGAGATCAGTGGCAGCGGCGGCGAACAGCTCGCAGTCACCGGTTCCAACAACACGTCGGTTCTGCTCACCCTGGCATTGGTGCAACTCGTGTTCGGCCTGGGCCTGGTGACCTTCTCCGCCAACAGGCGGCGCACAGCTTCGAGTTGGAAGTACGTCAAGCACTGATCGCATCACGTCGCACCTCGCGCATCGGGTGAATCTCTGGCCCGGAACTCGATGGGAACGTAGGGTGTCCCCAGAGTGAATCCGGTCTGAACGTGCCGGGGGCGACCTGGGGGAATCAATGCAGAGACGAGACCTACTCCGTTTGGGTGTCGGTGGTGGTGCAGCGGGCGCGATAGGCGCGGCGACGGCGTGTGCGCCCACAGTTCCCGCAAAGCTGGTGTTCTCCGAGGGCGTGGCGAGCGGGCTGCACAGCGCCACGGAGGTCGTGCTGTGGACACGCCTGTCACCCGAGTGCGCCCAAGGTGACTTCGGAGTCACGTGGGAAGTTGCCTCCGATCCGGGCTACGGCAATGTCGTCGCGTCCGGCACCGCGACCGCTGCAGCTGCCGCCGATCACACGGTGAAGGTGCTCGTGGCCGGATTGTCGCCGGATCAGAGCTACTGGTACCGGTTCATCCACAGTGCTGAGAACTCCCCACCGGGGCGTGCTCGCACGCTGCCCGCACCCGGCGCCACCACGACATCGCTGAAGTTCGCCTTCGCAAGCTGCCAGTCCTTCAACA
>JBPCTP010000599.1:0-4839 GCA_051011615.1 Microthrixaceae bacterium
GTCTCGAGTTGCTGGCCCGCGAGGCTGCCTCGGCAGATGCCGCGACCGCGTAACCTCACCGCCGTGGACACATCGACCACAATCGCAGTCACCCTTGCAGTCATGGGCCGGCCCTGGCTCTGGAGCACGGCCCTGCGGCAGGTCTGGAAGCTTGCCGGACGCGGATGGTGGAAGCGGCCGCCGTTTCTTCCCGTGCCACCGAAGCGCTATGTGAGGTTCCGCATGGTCACCGCCTACGGTGGCGATGGCTCACCGCCCGCCACCGACGTAACGGATGACGTGATCACCTACCTCGAGTGGTGTCGGTCGTATCGCACCCTGGAGGACCCACGCCAACGCGGGGGAGTGGGGGCAAAGCGCTGAGCGATGCCGGCGGCCTCCCTTCGGCCGTTGCGCCGTCGGCGGTCGAACTGCTGCGCGTGGCTGTGCCCATGCGCTGGACGCACCGCAGTGCCGTGGCGGACCAGAGTGTTCGCGAGTCGATCTTCGTGCGGATCCGCACCGCCGACGGCACAGTCGGCGAGGCGGAATGCCCGACGCTCTCCGGCGAAGGGTACGTGACCGAGTCCACAGATGTGGCCTGGGATGCGCTCGTCGGGGAGCTTGCTGCCGCGTCGCTGACAGGGCGGATCGCCGCTGCACATGCCGCCCCGGCAGCATCGGCGGCGCTGGCCGATGCATTGCTCGACGCGGAGCTGCGTCGCAACGAAGTCTCCCTCGCTGACCACCTGGCCAACGTCACTGGCATGCCGAGCCGCACCACCGTGCCCTGGACTGCCGTCATCGCCCACACCGAACACGATGCCGACACAAGAGGCGACGCCGAGGTACTGGGCGAGTCAGCCGCCGCGGCGGCGGACTCGGGGGCAAGCATGTTGAAGGTCAAGATCGTTGGCATCGAGAAGGCCGCCTGGCTCGTGGGTGCGTTGCGCTCCGCCACCCAGCTTCCCGTGGCCCTCGACGCCAACGGCACGTTGCAGCCAGACGACCTGCGGGAGCTCGACAGCCTCGGATTGGCATACGTCGAACAGCCCCTGGCCCCGGGCACGCCCTGGTCGATCCTTGGCGAAGCAGTTGCTGACTGCGAAACCGCGGTATGTCTCGACGAGTCGCTGGTTTCACTCGACGCCGTGGCCGACTCCCTGCGGGCCGACGCGATGGCGGTTGCGAACATCAAGCCTGCGCGCATCGGTGGCACCATGGCGGCGGCGAGGGCAGTCGGGCTGTGCGCCGCTGCGGGCATCGACTGCTTCGTCGGCGGGATGTTCGAACTGGGCATTGGTAGAGCCAACTCGCTGGCGGTCGCATCCCTGGCGGGCTGCACCGTCTCCACCGATCTCGGCCCCACAGATCGGTACTTCGAGCGCGACGTGACAGACCCGGTGCGCACCAACAGCGATGGCGAAATGGTCGTGCCCCGCGAAGCCGGGTCAGGAAGGAAGCTGGACGATGAGGCCGTGGAGCGCCATCTGCTCGACAGGGTCCTGATCGCGTCCTAGGGGCCCTGCGGGGGTTGTTGCCAGCGCTGCACATCGGCCTCGGTGGGGGTGATGTCGATGGGTTCGTCGGGGATCAGGTGATCCCGCAGGCTCACGAGGTGTTCGGCCAGACGGTAGGGGATGGTTCGTTCACCGGTCGCCACGAAGTCCTCCACCTCCCACCACCTCTGCTCGCCGAATGCAAGGGCCTCCAGGGCCTCCAGACCTTTGGGTCCGCTGGTGTCACCACTGCAACGAGCCACGTGGATCCATTCGTCCTGGTCGAAGTGGAACCCGCCGAAGGTGAACTCCACCGATTGGGTGAACACCACCGGCCCTATCTCGGCGTCTTCGATCCCTGCTTCCTCCCACAGTTCCCGCTTGACCGCCTGGTGGGTGTCTTCACCCGGATCGATTCCGCCGCCGGGAATCTCCCACCAGGTTCCGTTGCCACGTCTGGCGGGGTCGTGCGCGGAAATGAGCAGGACCCGATCGGCGGAGTCGAACACAACGACCCGCGCTGCGCGCCTACGGCGACCGCCCAAGAGCATCGAAGCACCATAGGCGGCGGTTGGGCATCCCGGTAGCGTCAGGTGGATGCCCGAGAACCTCCAACCCAGCCCCTCGCTCGTGGCGCTGGCAGCGGACCGGGGGTGGGGTCTCGAGGTTCTGTCGGCAACAGCTGGCGCGTTGCATGCGGAACCGGTGCAGCCCATTCGCAGCTTGCGGGTCAACCTCGTCACCGGGCCTTCGCTGGTGCTCGGCAGCTCCCAATCCGGCATCGCTGCGGCACCGCCCGCCGGTGTCGAGGTGGTCGTACGTCGCAGCGGTGGTGGGGCCGTGTGGTTGGAGCCTGGATCGCAGGTTTGGGTGGATGTGGTGATTCCGACCGACGACGTGGAGTTCACCCAGGACGTCGGGCTGTCATCGCTCTGGCTGGGCGCTGCCTGGGCGCAGTGCGTGGGCCGGGGTGCCGTCGTGTGGCAGGGCGGAATGCAGCATCGACAGGAGGGGTCGCTGGCCTGTTTCGCAGGCGTGGGGCCGGGGGAGGTGCTGGCGGACGGACGCAAGGTCGTGGGCATCTCCCAACGCCGCACCAGGGAGCTGGCCCGCTTCCAGTGTGTCGCCTACCTCAGGTGGGAACCGTCCAAGCTGATCGAGGCGCTGGAGTGTCCACCGGAGGTGCGCAACCGCCTCGAGACCGCCGCGGGAGAGCTGCCCGAAAGTGGCGGCTTGTGGGACACCGTGGAGCGACTGGTCGCCGCCCTGCCCTGAGTTTCGGTCACTTTCCGCGCTCAAGCAGGGCTGAATTCCACGCAGAGTGACGACGATGCTGCCTTGAGCGCAAATTTCACGTGTGTAGTTCGTGCAATGTGGGGGCAAGTGGCTTACGGTGGCTCGAAATGGAACACAGGGGTAACCAATTGGTGACGCTTCTGTGGAGTCCGAATCGGTCCGGAAGGTCTCCGGACGCCGCCACGGCTCAAGGAACTCGGTAAGCGCAGTGGATTTCTGGGAGTACAACGAGCACAACATCGACGACAAGGGTCGTCTGGTGCTGCCGTCGTCCTTTCGAAGCGCGTTCGAGGGCGGCGGTGTACTCACGCTGCAGGGCAACTTCGTGGCGATGATGCAGCCGTCGCGCTGGGAGTACGTCCTGCGCAAGATGACCGAGAGCGGTCAGTACAGCAACCGCGAGCTGAACTACATCAAGTCTTTCGTGACGGTGTTCACGCCGGACGGCCAGAACCGTGTGACGATCCCGTCGCGCCTGAGGGATCGCGTGGGCCTGACCCGCGAGGTGGCCCTGATCGGCATGGGCCAGCACATCGCCATCTACCCACGCGATGCCTGGCAGGCACTCGAGTCCGACATGGCAGCAGGTGGCGACCTCGACGAGCGGCTGTCGGATGCGCTGTGAGTTCGCTGCAACACCAACACCCGACGTTCCCTCCGGTGGGCGGGGTCCCGTTCAATGCAACGGTTGGCTTCGCACTCCGTCCGCGTCCGATCGTCCTGACCGGGGAGACATCCCGGCGGGACCGCTACGACGGGGTCCCGCCCAGCGGGGGGAACGGCCACTCGCCAGCAGGGGGTGGGCGTGTCCGATGAGCACGATGATCCCCAGCAACCGGTCGACCCGCCCCCGGGCAATGCTGACTTCCAACACGTCCCGGTGCTGCTCGACCGTGTCGTGGAGGTGCTCTCGGACGTACCGCCGGGTCTGCTCGTCGACGCGACCCTCGGCGGCGCCGGCCATGCCGAAGCGCTCCTCGATGCCAACCCGGGCCTTCGCCTCCTCGGCATCGACCGCGACCCACGGGCGATCGCCGCAGCCACCGACCGGCTCGCCCGGTTCGGTGATCGGGTGGAGATCGTGCGGAGTCCGTTCTCCGCTCTCGGTGAAGTCGTGGCCGCACGGATCGAAAACGAATCCACACAAGTACCCGGAACTGAAGGAGTCAGTGCAGTGTTGATGGACCTCGGAGTCTCCTCGCCACAGATCGACGAAGCCGATCGGGGCTTCTCCTACCGCGCAAAGGGTCCGCTCGACATGCGGATGGACCGGCGCGACCCGATGAGCGCGGACGACGTGGTCAACGGCTATTCACATGCCCAGCTCAGACGTGTCATCTCCACCTATGGCGAGGATCGTTTCGCGCAGCGCATCGCCCGCGCGATCGTCGATGCCCGCCCGATCAACGACACCGTCGAGTTGGCCGACGTGGTGCGTTCAGCCATACCCGCGCCGGCGCGTCGCCGAGGTGGGGACCCGGCCAAACGCACATTCCAGGCGATCCGCATCGAGGTCAACAAGGAGCTGGATGAACTCGAGTCGGCTCTGGATGCAGCCGTGTCCACGCTCTGCCTGAGCGGTCGAATCGCTGTGCTCTCGTACCACTCCCTCGAGGACCGGGCGGTCAAGGGAGCGCTTCGCGAAGCGGAGACCGGCGGTTGCGTCTGCCCACAGGGACTTGACTGCGTGTGCGGCGCGGTTCCCACCGTGCGCCTGCTGCGTAGGGGCGCCTGGAAGGCCGATGAGGCCGAACGCGAAGCGAACCCTCGGGCTCGCAGCGTGCGGATGCGCGCCGCCGAGGCGATCGCCCCACCCGAGTCCGACGAGCATGACGGGACGGTCGGATGGGCGTCATAAGCCTGCCGCTGCCGAGCAGATCGCGCGGACGTTCATCGTCCACGCGCGCGCGCTCCGGCGCAGGTTCGCCCAGAGCCCGGTCGCGAACAGGAAGGTCGCGGACAGCACGGTCGCGAACAGCCGAAGCGCCCAAGACCAAGTCGCCTCGACATGCGCGGCGGTCGGGCCGCAAGCGTGGGGAGAGCAACGTTGTCGACCTGCCCAGCG